>JAWXVF010000009.1:0-37600 GCA_044425555.1 Eubacteriales bacterium | reverse complement strand
ACGATCTGCTCTAGACCTTTTTAATGCATTTACCATAAACACCCTTACGTATTTAATAATTTGCACACCTACCATAAATACTAAAAATGATAGTGTTACTTTCGTAAGTAGCGACATCAAACCTTGCCAAAAGGCACCTTCATAAAATCTTTCTAGTTGTATTGGATCTATTAACTCAATAAACATAGCCTCTCCTTATCATTGCTTATCCTGACTTTATCCTTGTATGAATTACTTATTCGCCATTAAAATCTTCATCCCTTGCTCTAATCCATCTACTGTCAGACGAAACATAGGGAATAATTCTTTTAGCTTCGTCTCTGCTTCTCTCCATGGTGCAGGTGCCACAGACATTTTCGGATTCATCCAAACAATCTTACGATACTTTCGCTTCATCATCTCTAGCCATTCTAATCCACTATATCCGTCATTAGGTCCTCTATAATTCCCTGATGTGGAATACAATTCTTCTGGTGCCATAGCCGCATCCCCTACAATGATTACTTTATAATCTTTCTCATATTTACGAAACATACTTTCCGTAGTAACCCATGACCCATTTTCACATTCAGGATTCTCATACACATGACTATAGATGCAATTATGAAAATAAAAACATTTCACATCTTTAAAGTGATTAGACTTATTCACTGCTTGAAACAGATCATTTAATAAATCACAATAAGGAATCATCGTACCTCCTGAATCCATTAATAACAGTAATTTCACAGAATTCTTACGTGGCTTTTGCATTTTAATGTGTAAGTATCCTCCTTGATTACAAGTCTGATCAATTGTGCCTTGTAAATCCAATTCTGTTTCTGGAATATCAAGCTTGGTAGAAAATTGTCTCAATCGTCTAAATGCCATTTGAAATTGTCTGTTATCAATTGTCTTATCATCTCGAAAGTCTCGATATTTTCGTTTCGCCACCACTTGAAAAGCTGATTGATAGCCCGTCTTTCCCCCTACACGAACGCCTCCTACATTCCCTCCTGTATTCCCAAAAGAGGTCTTTCCCATAGTTCCAATCCAATAGTTCCCACCATTATGTTCACTATCTTGCTCTTTTAAACGTTCTTTAAACTTGGTAGTCACTTCCTCAGCATCCACCTCTATTTGTTCTAGTTTATTCAACCAATCCTTATCTGATTCTTGTAATAAGTCATTCATTTCTTCTTTATCTAGCCATCTTTTTAAAGAATCTCGTAACTCATCATCTTCTCTAATATTCTTAAAATAATCTAGAAATGCCACATCATACTTATCATAATCCATTTCCTTTTTCACAAGAATCATTCTAGAAATATAATAAAATCCATCAAGGCTATTCTGACAAAGATTTTGTTCAAGTGCTTCTTGCAAGGTCAACCACTCACTAACCGTTACTGGTAATCCTGCACTTTTTAAGGTATAGAAAAATTGTTCAAACATATATTTTCCCCTTTACTAGAATCGATTCTTCACAGTTTCTAAGTCTTCATCCTTTTTCACCATCACACCAAGATGTGGCAACTCTTTTAATTCTTTGGTTAAATCAATATTAGTCATTTTTAATGCTTGAATCCAATCTAATAACTCCGATGTACTCGGTTTCTTTCTTATGTCTCGAATGGTACGAATCTCGTAGAATACATTCATTGCATATTCTACCAACTTCTCTTCGATTTGTGGAAAATGCACTGCTACAATATCTTTCATTAGCGTTTCATCTGGAAAGTCAATATAATGAAAGATACATCTTCTAAGGAAAGCATCTGGCAATTCTTTCTCTGCATTCGAAGTAATAATCACAATTGGGCGATTCTTAGCAGTAATCGTTTTCTTCGTCTCATGAATATAGAAATTCATCTGATCTAATTCCCATAGTAAATCATTGGGAAATTCTAAGTCTGCCTTATCTATTTCGTCAATTAGCAACACCACTTGCTCCTTGGAATCAAAGGCTTCTCCTACCTTTCCTAACTTAATATATTTCCCAATATCCTCTACTCCATCTACTCCAAATTGACCATCGTATAAACGTTGAATGGTATCGTAGAGATACAATCCATCTTGTGCCTTCGTAGTAGATTTTATGTTCCAGATAAGCAATTCTTTACCTAAAGACTTTGCAATTGCCTCAGCAAGCATGGTCTTTCCTGTACCTGGTTCTCCTTTTATTAAAAGTGGTTTTTGCAATGCTATTGCAACGTTCACACAATCCATTAATTCTTTTGATGCTACATATTCTTTCGTTGATTGAAAATTTTTATCCATGTTATTCTCCTTGTTTTCTATATCTTTCCTTCCATTTGACTTTTCTAATATCTAATGATACAATTATGATTCTTATCATCCACTATATGAATATAATCTAATAGATTATATCACAATTATATACACAATAAAAGGAGTTTCCCATGAAGCAATTATACGAAAACAATCAGACAACTATTTCATTTGAAATCTTTCCCTCTAGCAAGACACAACCAGTTACGAAGACTTATGAAGTCCTAGATCAATTAGCTGCATTACATCCTTCTTATATTAGTGTTACCTATGGAGCTGGTGGCACGAATGCAGGCGAATCTATACAAGTCAATTCCCACATACAAAATACACTTAAAATCCCTTCTTTAGCACATTTTACTTGTATCCGCTATTCAGAAGAGGAACTGCTTAATATTTGTCAAGAATTAAAGTTACACCATATATCAAATGTATTAGCCCTTCGAGGAGATCGCCCTCTTAATATGTCCGATGAGGCCTATACAAATCGCCACTTCCATTATGCAAGCGAAATGGTTGCTTTCTTAAAAAAACATACAGACTTTACCATTGCAGGTGCTGCTTACCCTGAAAAACATTTTGAAGCTGTTTCTTTAGAAAGTGATTTGCTTCATTTAAAAGAAAAAGTGGATTCTGGTGTATCCTTTTTAATTACACAATTATTTTTTGACAATCATTTATTCTATCGCTTTCAAGAACAATTAGACAAGCACAATATCCATATTCCTATTAGCTGTGGAATTATGCCAATTACTACTGCTAAACAATTAAACAATACCATTTCTCTATCAGGCTCTAGTATCCCTAAACAATTAGCTGATTTAGTAGCCAAATATGGAGAACATCCAGATGATATGCGAAAAGCAGGAACTGAATTTGCCACAGAGCAAATGAATGACTTAATTAAGTCAAAGGTGGATGGCATTCATATTTATACTATGAACCGTCCAAAAACTACTACAGAAATTATGAAAAATATTACAACTTCTTAAATATACAAAAAGTGTACATTACCAAGGTAATTGTGCACTTTCATCTTTTCGGTCACGAAGCATTAACTCTTTTACTGCTTCATCTGCCTTCTTCCCATCAAATAAAATATGATTCACTTGTTCAATTATAGGCATTTGAATACCAAATTTATTCGCTAAAGCAATTCCCGCTTTGGCAGAATAAACACCTTCTACTACCATTTGTACTTGATCCATAGCTTCTTCCATAGTCGATCCTTGCCCTATTAACATCCCAGCTCTACGATTTCTTGAATGTTGACTAGTACACGTTACAATAAGATCTCCAATTCCAGATAACCCACAGAATGTTTCAAACTTACAATCCATTGCCATTCCAAGTCTACCAATTTCTGCTATTCCTCTTGTAATCAAGGCAGCTTTCGTATTATCCCCATAACCAAGTCCATCTGCAATTCCTGCTGCTAATGCTACTACATTTTTCAGTGCAGCTCCTAATTCAATCCCTACTATATCTGGGCTAATGTATACTCGAAATACTTCACTCATAAAAACTGATTGGATGAATTCAGCCACTTTCTTCTCATTTGCTCCTACTACAATGGTAGTAGGAATTCCACGACCTACCTCCTCTGCATGAGAAGGTCCTGATAAAACCGTTACTATAGCTTGTGGCAATTCTTCTTCAATCATCTCTGATAAAGTCATAAGAGTCGTTTCTTCAATTCCTTTTGCTACATTGACTATTATCTGACCCTCTCTACAATAAGGTGCTAATAACTTCGCAGTACTTCTTGTATAAACAGAAGGCACTGCCATTACTAAAATGTCTTTCTCACTAGATGCCATTTCTAAGTCTGTTGTAAATACCATTTCTTCTGGTAAGGAAATATTTGGTAATTTATCAATATGCTCTCTTTTTGTTTGAAGCATCTCTATCTCATCTTCCATAATAGACCATACTGTTACTTCATGTCCATTATTATGTAATAATAAAGATAGTGCAATTCCCCAACTACCAGCACCTATAATTCCTATTTTTGCCATACTAACTCTCCCTATATTCTCTGTCTTAGTAAATTATCCATTTGCTCGTGTCTTTCTAATATAAGTCTTTCGTTCTGTTCCCTTCCATAAGCGTACAATATTTTCTCTATGCTTCCAATATGCCATAATCGTTAAAAATGCTCCTATAATATATAACTCATACCGTATAGTTGGCTCCATATATTGTAACAATCCCATTTCTCCTGCCACAATTAATTGTATCATAAATCCTGCATACACCAATAGAGAACCTAATGAAACGTAATGGGTAATTAAGAATCCTGTAAAGAATAGAATCAATGCTACAATTAAAAAAGACACATCAAAAGCCGCTACCAAACCAATCGTTGCTGCAATTCCTTTCCCCCCTTTAAACCCTAAATAAAACGGATAATTATGCCCTAAAATAGCTCCTAATGCTGCATACAACATATATAAATGCTTCATATGTTGATATTCTTGTGGAAGTAATACTCTTACTAATACTACCGCAATTATACACTTAATAATATCTCCTGTTAATACAATTAATCCTGCCTTTTTTCCTAATGTACGAAGAGCATTGGTAGATCCTGCATTTCCACTACCATATTGCCTAATATCAATTCCTTTTATTCTTCCATAAATATAGCCAGTTTGTATTAATCCTAATAGATACCCTATGACAATACAGATACATCTTACCATTTTTATCATGTCCCTTCTGTGTTTCTTACTTTTTTTAATTCTCTTTCTATCCCACTCTTAACTACATTTCCTTCTTATTTGCTAGCAATTGTCAGACTTTCTTTCTCGTATAATAAATCGTAACGGAGTTCCTACAAAACCAAATGCTTCTCTAATTCGATTCTCAATGTATCGTGTATAAGAAAAATGCATTAAAGCTTTATCATTTACAAAGATTACGAACGTAGGTGGTTTCACTGATACTTGTGTAATATAGTACAATCGAAGTCTCTTTCCTTTATCACTTGGTGGTTGTTGTAAGGCAACTGCTTCTGACATTATCTCATTTAGCACACCTGTTGCAATACGAAGGGTACAATTTTCAATAACAACATCAATTAATTCGTATAATTTATTTAATCGCTGACCCGTCACAGCCGATACAAATAGCAATTGTGCATATGGCATATAAGCGAGAACTTCTCTTACTTTATTCGTGTATTTATAAATAGTTTTATCATCTTTCTCAATTAAATCCCACTTATTCACTAATATAATAACACCTTTTCCTCGCTCGTGGGCAATACCTGCCACTTTGGCATCTTGCTCTGTTACACCTTCCTCTGCATCAATAACAAGCACTACAATATCTGCACGTTCTACTGCACTAACTGTACGAACGATCATAAACTTTTCTAATTCTTCTTTAATCTTATTCTTTCGTCTTAATCCTGCCGTATCTATGAATACATATTCTTTCCCTTGAAAGGCAATTGGGGTATCTACAGCATCTCTTGTCGTTCCTGCTATAGTAGAAACAATCAGACGATTCTCCCCTAACAATTTATTGATAATAGAAGATTTTCCTACGTTTGGTTTCCCAACAATAGCTATTCTCGTTCGTTCATCTTCCTCTTCTTCCATACTCTCTTTATCAAAATGGCTAGTTATCAAATCTAACATATCTCCCATTCCTAATCTACCTGTAGAAGAAATAGGAATAGGATCTCCAATTCCTAGATTGTAAAATTCATATACATCTGCCATAAATTTATCAAAATTATCTACTTTATTCACTACTAACACAATAGGCTTTCCTGATCGCCGTAACAGATCTGCCACCTTAGAATCAGAGTCTACTAATCCTTGTCTTACATCTACCATGAATAAAATTACGTCAGCAGTTGCAATGGCAATTTCTGCTTGCTCTCTCATTTGCGATAAGATAACATCTTGACTGTCAGGTTCAATCCCCCCTGTATCAATTAAGGTAAATACCATATCTAACCACGTAATATCTGCGTAAATACGATCTCTTGTAATACCTGGTGTATCTTTTACAATAGAGATTTGTTCTCCAGCCAATGCATTAAATAATGTGGATTTTCCTACATTCGGGCGACCAACCACTGCTACAATTGGTTTTCCTGTTCTCTTTGCCATCTTCTTATCCATGCCCTTCCATTTGATAACATTCGTTATATATTGTCTTATTCTACTCTTTTATGAGTGCATGAATTAAATCATACCCGCTTGATTTTACAATATTCACCTTAACTTGTAAAGCCTTTTCCAATTCTTCTACTGTCACATTATCTAATAAGACACTCTCTCCACTTCGAAACATATGCTCTGATAATAATAAAATTTCTCCTAATTCTTGATCTTTTAATTGAGCAATCAAGTCTTGACCCGTTAACAAACCTGTAACACTAATCTGCTCTCCAAAGAAATCATTGTGAATGGGATATACTGTTATGCTTATTTGTGGGAATTGTACTTGTACCTTCTTAGCAATACCCTCTATACAAGATCTTGCCAACATACCACAGCCAATAGAAACTGCTCTTGGTTGTACTGTAAAAGTAAGCGATTGATCTTGCAAGTGGTCTAATTCTTCTACTACTTCTTCTACCAAAGAACGAATCATGCCCACCCCATTTGCTAACTGCAAATAACCATCATACGTTTCCTCTTGTGGAAGTTCAAGCCCAGCTAATAAATACCATTCATCACTTGCATGAATAAAATGGCTTCCCGTTTGTTCAAACACTTGCTTTTGATAACGGTGGATTAATGCTATCACTTCTCTTGCATCCTCCCTTGTAAACGGTTCTAGAGGGTATAAGCCATCTCTATACTTAGACAATCCAACTGGCACAACAGATACACTTTCTAAATTGGGCAGATACTTCATTAAATCTTTAATAGAACGTTCTAACTCTACTCCATCATTTACATTTTTGCATAATACAATTTGTCCATTTAAAGTAATTCCTGCCTCATATAGACGATCCACTTGTTTCAAAGCTTCACCAGCAAATCGATTATGCAACATTTTACAACGTAATTCTGGGTTCGTTGTTTGAAAAGAAATATTAATAGGTGATAAATGATACTTAATAATACGATCTATCTCATGGTCGGACATATTTGTAAGTGTCACATAATTGCCTTGTAAAAAGGAAAGTCTAGAATCATCATCTTTAAAATATAAAGTTTCTCTCATTCCTTTTGGTAATTGGTCAATAAAACAAAAAATACATTGATTGGTACAACTTCTATATTGATCCATCAGTCCAGTATCAAATTCTATTCCAATATCTTCCATCTCATCTTTTTCAATTTCTAGAAGCCACTCTTCCCCATTTTGTTTTTCAATAAGCACTTCAATATATTCTCCCTGTACTTGAAATTGATAATCAAAAATATCGTCGATTGCTTCCCCATTTACTGCAAGGATCACATCATGAACTTCTATCTCTAATTCACTAGCAATGCTATTAGGCTCTACATAGTGAATGATATGCTTTTTCTTCCCCATTAATTCCTTCTCTCCTAATCTTCTTCCTCATTATACTATAGCATGATACAATGTGCAACGCACAGTCTAAGAAGTTATCCATCTACTTTTCTATCTTATATTCAAAATCAATCCAAATACCACTTGACGTAAGCTACTGATAATGATATAAAAGTAATGACACAACTCATACATATGGAGGTGGATATGCCTAATCTACAAGAACTAGAAATTGCAGTACCTGTTGCACCGCTTAAATTGATCTGTTTAGACAGTGCAGAACAAACTGGTCATAAAATGAACGAACTTTTAATTGAATATAGAAAGAATGTACGTAATCTTGTAAAAGATAATACTGCTTTTCAAGGATATACTACTAATAATTATCTTGTTCCTATTGATGTACCTCGTTTTGGAAGTGGAGAAGCAAAATGCTTGCTTCACGAGTCTGTTCGTGGTGCAGATGTTTACATCTTAGTAGATGTATGTAATCGTAGTATTTCCTATGAATTATATGGATATACCAATTACAAATCTCCCGATGACCATTTCCAAGATTTAAAACGTGTGATTGCAGCCATTACAGGGAAAGCACATCGTATTAATGTGATTATGCCCTTCTTATATGAAGGACGCCAACATAGACGTAGTGGACGAGAATCTCTTGATTGTGCTACAGCGTTACAAGAATTAACGACACTAGGAGTGAACAATTTTATTACATTTGATGCCCATGATCCTCGTGTAATGAATGCCAATCCACTTTCTGGTTTTGACGATTTTAATCCTTTTTACCAATTCATACGCTCTCTTTTAGAGAATCAACAAGATTTAACAATAGATAAGGAACATTTAATTGTAATTAGTCCCGATGAAGGTGCTCTCGATCGTGCTATTTATTTTGCAGGAGTTCTTGGTGTGGATACAGGAATGTTCTATAAACGTAGAGACTACTCTACCATGGTAGATGGTAAGAATCCAATTGTTGCTCACGAATTTCTAGGAGATAACATTGAAGGAAAAGACATTATTATTGTAGACGATATGATCTCATCAGGAGATAGTATGCTAGATACTTCCAAACAACTAAAAGCTATGAAAGCACGTAATGTATTTATTTGTTGTACATTCGGACTCTTTACCAATGGATTTGATGCTTTTGACAAAGCCTATGAATGTGGGGATTTCGACCGTATTATTACTACGAATCTTACCTATCTTCCACCAGAATATAAAGAAAAAGAATATATTATTGCTGCTGATATGAGTAAGTTCTTAGCTTCCATTGTTGACTTTATGAATCATGACCTTTCTATGGGCCACGTATTAACACCTACCGAAAAAATTCATGAAATCTTAAAACGATATAATCGTAATGAAACCATAACCTTTTAAAACATAAAAACGCACAACAGACTTCTATCTGTTCTGCGTTTTTATCATTATTCTATCACGGCAAATCCAATACTTACCTTAAATAAATCTCCATCTGACTCAATAGCGAATGTCCCCCCCTGTAACTGTGTTAAATTCTTAGCAATAGACAAGCCAAGACCACTTCCTTCTGTAGTCCTTGCTGCATCTCCTCTTGTAAAACGTTCTGTTAACTCCTCCACACTCACATGAAGAGGCTCTTTTGAGATATTTCGTATGGTAATGACCACCTTTTTCTCTTCTTCTATTACGAATACATCAATGTACACTCTCGTTTGGTCTAAGGAATATTTCAAAGCATTCACAACAAGATTTTCAATAATACGCCAGATACGTCTACCATCTGCCTTAATCTGAATAGCTTCTGTAGGAATGGTCGTTACTAATTGTAATCCTTGCCTCTCAAATAATTCTATAAATTCTCCTAAACTTTGTTTCATTAATTGTACAATATTTAATTCTTCCATTATCAACTCTATATTTCCAGAAGAAATTTTAGAAGCTTCTACTAAATCTTCAATTAAATGTTTCAATCTATTAGATTTTTGATCTAAAATGACTAAATACGATTGCATTCTTTCATTTTCAAATTCTTCACGTTTTAATAAATCTACATAATTAATGATTGAAGTTAATGGTGTTTTAATATCATGGGATACATTCGTAATTAATTCAGATTTTAATCGTTCATCTTTACGGCTCGTCTCTACTGCCTCTTTAATTCCATCTCTTAATAAGTTTACAGAGCGACCCAACACTTGATTCTGCCTAGTCATATTCTCATAGTCCAATTGTACTTCTAACTCTCCATTACTAATCTGGTTAATGGTCTGTATAATCTCATCTCTCTCTTGGTTCTCTCGTAGCAAAATAAGAGCCACTAAACAGTCTACTATCACTGCTAATATGATTCCCAAATCTTTTATATTAAGCAATACAATATTCATCCCTAAAAATCCAAAATATGGTACAAAAGTGCGAATAGTTACTACCTTATTTCGTAATAAATAACAGTAAGTTCGCTTCATATGGCTAAACATTTGCACTAACACTTTATAAGTTATTTTAATACAATACCATACTACAGAACGTCGAATTACGTTATTTCCTTTTAATCGTCTAACAAAACTCAAGGTCATGGTGAAGCCCATTAAATAGATTACATAAACACTAATAAAAAGTACTGGAATTAATATAGACTTATTTAATGTGGATAAAATCCCATCTTGTACCAACCGATTACTATACCGATTAATAATACATAAAAATTCTACCAACAACAATACAAAAATTTCCGTAGGTAATTCATCTATTTTTAAAAAAATCACTTCCTTAGCATATTCATTACGACCAGCTACAATAGTAGATAATACAAACAATACAACAAACACTATAGAAGCAATCATAGCAATACTAATCGCATAGGGAATAACAGGAATTACTTGGTTATAGATTTCATACCCTGTTAAAAAGTCATCCTCGTTCGGATAATTCGTATCAATCCCTATGATTATCTGACTATTCCCATAGTACATATACGTATATCCATATCGACTCATTTCTTGTATCATATCTTCTTCTATAATCGAAGTATTCGTATCATATAATAACGACTTCATATCATAGTCTACATAACTTGAATGTGTTCCACATATAATCTCTCTAGCTTCCTCTATGGATTGCACTTCTAAGTTCGTATAAACCTTACTTTCCCCATACTCTTCAATCACAATATAATATCGTGCATTCGTACTCATTTCCCCATAACGTTTCCCATAATCTATATATTGTCTATAATTATAGGCAATATCTTCTGATGTACTCTTTAAATACTTTACCAAAGAAGGGTAGTCTAGATTTGTATTCACATAATCTTCTAAGTCTAAGTAATCTACTGTCTTATACAACTCAATTAAGTAATCTCCGTCATACGCAAAACCGTACTGTCCCCACTTAATTAAATCCTCAATGTGATATCTTGCACTTTCATAGGACATCTGTTCTAATTCATGACGCATAGCATAAGCTTGAATATCTACTTCCTTCAAGCCATTAAATTCTCCTTCGTCCTCCATTTGATTACGAATTACCATATAACGCATTAGATCATATACTTGACGACGTAACATGGTATCGAAAAATCCTGTTTCTTCATAGGAAGAAGTATCCTTCCAAAAATCTATTTGGTATTGATACGTACCAAAAGAAGACTGTACCGTAATGGCAGTCCCAAAATTAAGAAAGCATAAACATCCTACCACCAAAAATACACACATAGATTGTACTATAAATGAAAGAACTTTATATTGTTTACTACATACTCTTTTTATCATATAAAAACTTTCTACTATAACTTATCAATTTTATAACCAAGTCCCCATACTACCTTGACATACTTAGGGTCTTTTGGATTAATTTCAATTTTTTCTCGTATATGGCGAATATGAACTGCAATAGTGTTCTCTGCACCAACTGCTTCTTCTTTCCAGATACTTTCATAGATTTGCTCTATAGACAATACTCTACCTATATTTTTCATTAATAGCAATAGAATATTATATTCCATAGGTGTTAACTTAACAAAATCTCCGTCTACACTCACTTCTTTCGTATCATCATTAATGAGTAATCCCCCTATTTGAAAGGTTTTCTCTTGTTCTTCTTTTAGATTCAAAAGAGTTTTATATCTACGCAGGTGAGATTTTACTCGTGCTACTACTTCTAAAGGACTAAATGGTTTTGCAATATAATCATCTGCTCCTATATTAAGACCTAATATTTTGTCAGAGTCCTCTGTTTTAGCCGACAAAAAGATTACAGGAATATTCACCAAATCTCGTATTTGCAAAACGGCATTGATTCCATCTAAACGTGGCATCATAATATCAATTAATACTAAATCTACCTCTTCCTTCTTCACCACATCAATCGCTTCTAATCCATTGTATGCTTTTCTTACTTTGTATCCTTCTTGTTCTAAATAAATTTGCAATGCATCAACGATTTCTTTCTCATCATCACATACTAAAATTCTTGCCTCTTTCATACTTACCCCTTCTTTCTAGTTCTCCTATTGCACATAATCAAAGGCATTTTTAATCCACTCTATATCGTCTCCTGTTATTCCAATTACATCAAACCGAATTCCTTGATCAGAAGGAATCTTATGACTTATACAATAATAACTGGCTACTTTGGATATTACTTTTTGCTTCTTATCATCTACCGCTTCTTGTGCATAGCCTACTTTATGATTTTTACGATACTTCACTTCCACAAATACAAGATACCCTTCATCATATACGATTAAATCAATTTCTCCAAAACGACAATGATAATTGCACGTACACACAGTCGCTTCCTGCTCTTCTATATATGTTCTTGCAATTTTCTCATAAATAGCACCTATCTTTCGTTTATCCATGGAATCCCTTCTTAGCTTTAATCTTATCCATGGCATCAACAAATGTTAAAATTTCAGCAACGACTCCATATAATTCTGGTGGAATAGAATCCCCTATTTCTAATTTGATAAGGTATTTGCCAATTTATTATCTTCATGTACAGGTACTTTTGCTTCTTTGGCCTTTTCAATAATACGCTCTGCTAATGCCCCTTTTCCAGCCGCTAGAATTGTAGGAGCCTCTTTCTGTGGGTCATATTCTAACGCTATGGCTTGCTTATGCTCTTTCTTTTTTTCCATACAAATCTCCTCCTTTTCTAGAAAGTATATCCATTTTCTACTATCTTACCTTTGCTATGCTCTTATGTCAAAAGACAATTGGCTTTTCATCATATCTGTATTCACTTTCGTTTTTTGAAATAATGCATCAGCCATGGTTTGCATTTTTTCTTCTAATACTAATTCTGTTGACACTTGGAACCCTAATTTTTTAATCTTTTCATTTAACATATCAATATTCTCTTGTATCAATTGATAGCTTTCATCATCGCCTAGCGAAAACTTGGTATTGACTTTTTCTTGTTGCAAGGTCAGATAAATATTGACTGTTCCTAAATGATCCATATCTAAATGAAGAAATGCTGTTAACTCCTCTTCTTTCTCACGCAAACTCTTTTTGTTAGCATATACATACAATTCCCCATGTGCATTTTGATTACTCATCTTCATCGGAAGTTGTACATACGTGGCAAATTGATTTACTTGATTCATAAAGTCCACGTTTTGCCGCAATGAAGATGCTTCTTTTCCAAGGCTAGAATCCTGTTTGCTAAATTCCGTTAAGTGTTCTAAAACTTTGTTTGTCTGTTCTGTTAGATTTTTATAAAAGTCCTCTACTGTTTTAGCCGATAAAGTTTCAGGCTTTAACAATAATTCTTGGCTCATCATTTCTTTTATAAATGGTAAGAATTCACTGGAATTTTGTACTTGCTTAGAAGCTTCTTCTCCTAACTGTCCCCCTACAAACAATTGCATTACTTGTTTTAAAATATCTTGCGAAGATAGTCCTGCATTTTTTCCTTCTTGAATCCATGCATCAATTTCATTATTCCCACTAAATTGTTTCATCTGCTCTAATAACTTTACATAATTACCATCTTGTTCGGTATTTAATACCACATCCTCTTTCACAAATGTTTCTAAAAATTTCGATAATTCCTCTGTAAATGCCTGTTCTCCACTTTGTCCTGCTTGTGATACCATATCATTTATAAAATCTGGAACCTTATCAACAAAAGAATCTACATGATGCAGTATTTGGTGTTGATTTTGCTGATACTGCTCATATTGTGCAATATTCTCCGCTGTGATTGGAATATCAAGTTGTTTCAATGCCACCAAGGTACTAGGGTTTGCTTGGGGAAATAGTAACATTTGTTTATACATATCTTGTACGTTTTGTTTATCAATTGGCATCTGTGCATCCATCATAGATTTCACAAGATTCAATATCTCTTCTTTCAAATTAATATTGGCCATTTCAATGGCTTTGATTGCCGTTTCCTCTGTAGCTAAATTCGTAAACATTGGACGCAATTCGATTTTCGAATCACTACTTGAAGCAACTTCAAAAAACATCGTCTGTCCAATTTGTAAATTGGCACTCGTATCTACATTTGCCTGTATGTAAGATCCATTCGTTAAACTCAGTAATAATTGTCCATCATTTATCTCTTGTATTTCGCCAGAAACCGTCTGTCCTGTCACCAACTGTTGTAAAATATTACCTATATCATTATTTTGTAATAAAACACTGGTGTTAGATGTAATTGTTTCCGTTGTTGTTGTTTGACTCACACTTGTAAATAAATTACCCCAGTCTATGCCCATATACTACCCCTTACTTTGCTACTATGATTTCTTCTTCACAATAATCATCATCACTTTCTCACAGTCTACATACTTATATATCGGCTAATTCTATTTAGAACAAAAGTTCTTACAAAAAGACTTTCTATGAATTTTACTTAAACCTATCGTTTCTAATACTTGAATATGGGTTTGACTACCATATCCTTTATGAGCTGCAAATCCATACTCTGGCATAACATCATCATACATTACCATCATGCGATCTCTAGTCACTTTCGCAATAATACTAGCTGCTGCAATAGAAATACTCTTAGCATCCCCTTTTATAATAGGAATTTGTGGAATCGTTACTTGCGGAATCGTTACAGCATCATTTAATAAGATATCAGGTGTTATGCAAAGATTATCTAGTGCTTGTCTCATCGCTTCATACGTTGCTTGTAAAATATTTATCTCATCAATACGTTCTGCTGATACAATCCCTATCCCTGTAGCAATTGCTTCTTCCATAATAGTCTCATATAGCTCTTCCCGCTTCTTCTCACTTAATTTCTTTGAATCATTTAGATACAATATATTACAATTTTTTGGTAAAATCACTGCACCTGCTACTACAGGCCCTGCTAATGGACCTCTCCCCACTTCATCTACGCCACATACATAACCCTTAGATTCATATTCATACTCATATTGTTTCATTCCCTCTATTCGTTTTACTTCTTCTTCATATTGTATTATTTTCTTCTTTCCCTCTTCACAAATAGTAATTACTCCACTTCGTGAATCACTTTCATAAAATTGCAAAAATTCCACAAACCCCTTTTGATTACTAAACTCTATTTGTTGCAACTGCTCTTTGATTTCTCTAATAGTCTTTTTATGTTCCAATGAGATTCTCCTATCTTACTGATGTTCTAATATTTTAAAATCCGTCAATGGCCACACCCTCATATAGGCTCGCCCTATAATCTCACTTCTAGTAATGACACCCACTCGACTATCTCGACTATCTGTACTGTTATTCCGATTATCCCCTAATAAAAAGTATTCATTCGTTCCTAATTGAATCTCTTGTGTTGCTATTCCAGATTCTTTGATAACCTCTTTCCCATAAGATTCTAGTAATACTTCACCATTAATATAGATTACACCTCTTTCATCAATTTGTATTGTTTCATTAGGCAAACCAATGATTCGCTTAATATAATACGTATTCTCTTGATAACGATAGGGAAATACAATAATATCATAACGCAAAGGATCTTGAAAGCGATACGTAATCTTATCTACTATTAAATGATCACCATCATGTACTGTATTCTCCATACTAGCCCCTTTTACTTGCGTTCGTTGAAAAACATACTCCGTTACTAGAAAAACAGCAACTAACAAACATAACAAGTAAATACTAGTACTTAATATCTCCTTTAAAATAGCTTTCATCTTACTTTTCTTCATATAATTACTAGTGCCTCTCGTATTAATCTACTCTTGCTCGTTAGGAAATTCTAGGGTGATTCGACCAATCTTACCACTTCTAAATTCCTCAATTACAATCCCTGCAGATTTAGAAATATCTAATTCATTTCCTTTTCCATAACATTTTCTATTCTCTGCAATATGAGATAGGATCTCTATTTCTTCCTCTGTAGGATCTATTTCAAAACGTTTATACACCATGTTTCTATATTGTGGTTTGAAAAAACGTAATAAATCCATTGCCAATTCATCTTGTATTAAGATTTCATCATTCATAGAACCAATAAAAGCAAGTTTCATACCCACTTCTTGGTCCTCAAACTTAGGCCATAACAATCCTGGTGTATCTAACAATTCTAATCCTTTTCCAAGTCGAATCCATTGTTTTCCTTTTGTTACCCCTGGTTTATTACCTGTTTTCGTACAAGCTTTCCCTGCGAAAGAATTAATAAATGTCGATTTCCCTACATTTGGAATTCCAACAACCATAGCACGTACAGGGCGATTAATAATCCCCTTTTTTCGATCCCTTGCAATTTTTTCTTTACAAGCTTCTGCTACTACTCCTTGTATAGATTTCACACCACTTCCCGATTTCGCATTCGTTTCTAAAACATAATAACCTTTTTCTTTAAAATATTCCATCCACTCTTTATTACACTTTGGATCTGCTAAGTCTGATTTATTTAATAAAATAATACGGGATTTCTGCTTCCCAAGTTCATCAATATCGGGATTTCTACTACTCATTGGAATTCTCGCATCCACAATTTCTATAATTAAATCTATTAATTTAATATGTTCCTTCATCATACGAATCGCCTTAGTCATATGACCTGGATACCATTGATAATTCATACCATTTACCTCCCTTAATCTACAAATCCTATGGTTTCATCTCCATAGGGAAAATGTAACCAAACTTTACCTAAAATAGAGGTACTAGAAACCATTCCAATAGTACTTGCTCTACTGTCTTCACTATTATTTCGATTATCTCCCAATACAAAGTATTCATTCTCAGGAATAATAAGTTCTACCTTTGCCATACCACCATCTGATATCTGATCATAAGATTCTTCTAACAACTCATCGTTAATATAAACAAATCCATTTTTAATCTGAATCTGATCACCAGGCAATCCTATAATTCGTTTTACATAATAATGGGAATTGTGATTACCATTTGGTAAAAAGGCAATCACATCCCCTCTACCAGGTTTTACAAAATCATATACTAACTGATTCACTAGAACAATTTGTCCATTTTGTAATTCCGACTCCATGGAAACACCAATAATGCTTACTTGTGCCCCGAAAAAAAATGTCATAAATATAGCCAAAAAAACTGCAACTAATCCACCTATTAGCCAAGAACCTATTTCTTTAGCTAAATTCATATTTAATTTTTTTCTTTTTTTATAAAACTGTAAACCTTTTTTTCTCATGTATATTAATTCTATTTCCTCTATTCATACTAGGAGATCTCATATTTTTAATTAGTAGATTCCACCTCTATTATAACACAACTTTTCTAAATGAAAAGTAAGAAGACCTTTTATGATTATTATTTATTGTATCATAAAGAGCCTTCTTACATCCTTAATTAAGTATAAAATAACTACCACTAACCATCTATTCCATTTTACACATTCTTATGGTAGAAAAATAAATTTTTCCGATCATATCCCATAGACTGAAAGTTTGTCATTTGTTCTGTACTTCCAATAAAAAGAATTCCATCCTTTGTTAACGATTTATTAAACTTTGCAAACACTTCATTCTTAGCTTCTTCTGTAAAGTAAATTAATACATTTCTGCAGACAATTAAATGACAACCTGCAGGGTATGAATCTTTTAATAAATTATGTTCCTTAAATTCAACTCGTTTCTTCACTGCTTCACTTATGGTATAAGTCTTTCCAGTTACTGTAAAATATTTCTTCTTCCATTCTGCTGGCAAAGCTGTCAAACTTCGTTCACTATAAATACCATTTTTAGCAGTAGCAATCACTTGCTTATCTAAATCCGTTGCAAATACCTTTACTTGTTCAAGTGGGATATGTTGTGCTAACATCATTACCAATGTATACGGTTCATCTCCTGTAGAACAAGCAGCACTCCATATTTTTATACGATTTCCATACTGTTTAATGAGATCTGGTAATATTTGCTTATCTAATACCTTCCATTGCTCTGGATTTCTATAAAATTCAGATACATTAATGGTTAAAAAAGAGACAAATTCTTCATATAGTGATTTATCCTTTTGGATTTCCTTAATAAAATGATTATAATCAGAAAGATTATGTTTTGATACTAAAGAATCAATACGTCTTTTCATTTGTTGTTCTTTATAAGCACTCAAATCAATTTTGGATAATCTAAACACCTCTTTCTTAAACCACTCATAATCATGTATCATACTAATTAACCATACCTTTCTTTTAATTCACAATGAGATAGAAATCTCATTTAATTTCTATCTCATTTGTTTCTATTATTCTAATAGAATAAACTATTCTGTTTCATTAGCAACCACTTCATCAACATCCACTGAAACTACATCTTCATCACTCATCTCTGGTGCTAGTAAAGCTTTTACGCTAAGACTTATCTTACGATCTTCAACGTTGAAATCAACGATTTTCGCTGTTACTTCATCTCCTACCTTAAGAACATCAGATGGCTTCTCAATATGATCTTTCGAGATTTGTGAAACATGTAATAACGCATCTACACCTGTTTCAATTTCTACAAATGCACCAAAATCTGTCATTCTAGCAACTCTACCTGTTACTTCGTTGCCCACTGCAAACTTATCTTCTGCATCTTTCCATGGGTTTGCATCATCAAATTTTAGACTTAATGCCACTTTCGTATCTTTAATCTCTTTTATCAAGACATTTAATGTGTCCCCAGCCTTAAATACTTTCTTAGGATTCTCTACTCTTCCCCATGACATTTCTGAAATATGAAGTAATCCATCAGCTCCACCTAAATCAATAAACACACCAAAGTCTGTTACATTCTTCACAGTACCTTCTACAACATCACCTTCTTGAATCTTAGCAAACAATTCTTTTTGAAGTTCTGCTCTCTTCTCTGCAAGAAGTTGCTTACGATCTCCAATATATCTTCTCTTCTTAGGATTATATTCTGTAATCACAAAATCAATGTCTTGACCTGCATATTTTGATAAATCTTTCTCATACACATCTGAAACAAGACTTGCAGGAATAAAAATTCTAATCTCTTCTACAATGACACATACACCACCACCTAGAACTTGTACGACCTTAGCAGTTAATGTCTCTTTATTATTAAAAGCTTCTTCAATACGTTTGTTTCCTCGATCTGCTGCAAGACGTTTGTAAGTAAGTAATACTTGTCCATCTCCATCGTTTACTTTTAAGACTTTTACCTCCATGGTATCGCCCATTTGTGCAATAGTCGTTAAATCTACATTAGGCTCATTGGTGTATTCGTTCTTCGTTAAAATACCATCTGATTTATAACCAATGTTTAGTACCATCTCATCTGGTTTCACTGCGATTACAGTACCTTCTACCACCTCTCCTGTATGTATTGTCTTAAATGATGCATCCAGCATCTGTTCAAAAGTTAATTCTGACATAATTTTGAACCTCCTCAATTATATTATTTGGGGTAGACGCCCCCGCGGTAATGCCCACTAGTGATACTGATTGTAACATTTCGTTATTCAAATCATCTAGTGTCTGTATAAAATAGGTATTCGTACATTCCTCTTTACATATTTCATACAGCTTACGTGTATTAGAACTATGCCTACCACCTATTATTATCATTAGATCAACGGAGGCTGCAATTTTCCTTGCTTCCGACTGTCTTTCTTCTGTTGCACAACAAATCGTATTGACAACACTTATATCATACCTCTTTTTGAGAAAAATATCAACTAAATCTTGAAATTTATTGTAGTTAAATGTCGTTTGAGAAACAATACATACTTTTTCTCCTCTTTCTAACTCTACATTCTCTGCCTCAACCTCTGATTCTACAACGATTGTAGGGGTTGTCGACCATCCTTGAATGCCTTCTACCTCTGGGTGTTCTTTATTACCAATTATTACAATTTTACTTCCTTTTTCACTTTCTTCTTCTACAATTTTGTGAATTCTTTTTACAAATGGACAAGTTGCATCTACACAAGTAAAGTGACTCTTTTCTATTTTCTCTTGTATAGATTTTCCAATTCCATGAGAACGGACTACTACTTTTCCAATGAAACTTGTTTCATTTTCATTCATCTTATGAGAAATCCGTTCTAAATCATGTTCTGAATATAGCGTAACGACACCTTTCCCCTCCAACTCTTCTACTACTTGTTCATTGTGGATGATAGGTCCATATGTATACACAGGAAGTCCACTTTCCACGTGTTCATATACTTGTTCCACGGCTCGTTGTACACCAAAACAAAAACCTGCTGATTTTGCAACAATCACTTCCATCTTCTATGCCTCCAACTTATCTGTCATGCTCAATGGAATATGCAATAATCCGATTTACTACTTGCTCAATGTTCATACTAGATGTATCTAAGTAAATAGCGTCATTCGCCTGTACTAAAGGAGAGTGTTCTCTATTCATATCCGTTATATCACGTTCTTTAATCTCAACCTCAATTTGCCTTAGGTTAATAAATTCCTCTTTTAACTTCAATTCATCATAACGTCGTTTTGCTCGCACCTCTACGCTGGCTGTTAAATAGATTTTCAAATTGGCATTTGGTAATACACACGTACCAATGTCACGTCCATCCATAATAATATCTGTTCCCTTGGCTAGTTCTTGCTGCAACTCTACTAATTTCTTACGTACATTTAGATTTGCTGCAACAGAAGATGCCAACATACCAATCTCAGAACTACGAATCACTCCATTTACGTTCTCACCATTTAGTACAACCACTTGTTCACCATTTTGGTATTCTATTGTAATATCCACATCTCTACAAGCTTTTTTTACAGCTTCGTCATTTTTCAAATTCACATCATGTTTATCAAAGTAATATGCAATAGCACGATACATCGCCCCTGTATCTACATAGATAAACTCTTTCTTCTTAGCCACCAATTTAGCAATGGTACTCTTTCCAGCTCCTGCTGGTCCATCAATTGCAATACTATAACTCATATTTTCCTCCTATATTCCCTATCATTTATGATTGACAGTTACCACTCTCTTCTCTATTCCTATATATCTTCTACTCAATAGACATTCCTGCTAAATATCCTGTTGACCATGCAAGTTGTAGATTATATCCTCCAGTCAGTGCGTCTATGTCTAAGATTTCACCAGCTAAGTAAAGTCCTTTTACTAATTTAGATTCCATAGTTGAAGGATTTACTTCTTTCACAGCAATCCCTCCTTTTGTAATAATGGCTTCTGCATAACCTCTTGTCCCCGTTATAGTCATTGTCAATGCCTTCGTCAGAGATACTAATTCTAATCGTTCTTGTTTCGTTATCTCATATACTCGTTTCTCTTCCTCAATTCCCGATAATTGTAGGATAATTGGAATCAACTTGGCAGGATACAAGGATGAAATAGCATTTTTAAATTGCTTCTTTGAACTTTGTTCGAATTCTCTTTGTATACGTTTGTCTAATTGCTCTTTTGTAAGAGCTGGTTTTAAGTCAATGATCACTTTCGTATCTAATTGATTTTTCTTTCTTTGATTCTCTTCTTTCCCATAATACGAACTTGCACTAATCATAAGTGGTCCACTCACCCCAAAATGGGTGAATAACATTTCCCCAAATTGTTCATAAATTACCTTCTCTCCCATAATTACTTTAGCTTTTACATTTTTCAAAGATAATCCTTGCAAATCTTTGCACCATTCTTCTTCAATGTTGAACGGAACTAAGGAGGGTAGAAGCCTTGTAATAGTATGTCCCCATTTCTTAGCCATCTCATATCCTTCTCCAGTAGAACCTGTTAATGGATACGATAAACCACCTGTGGCAAGTACTATGGCATCTGCTCTTTTAGTATACACTTTTCCTCTTTGCTTATATGTTACACCTTCCACTTGTTGTCCTTCTACAAGAATATTTCCTACATTACATTGATACTCATTTCGAATTCCTAACCTCTTCATCATCTGTTCCAATGCACGAATCACATCTTGGGAACGATCCGATACTGGAAATACCCGATTACCTCGTTCTACTTTTAATGGACAACCTGCCTCTTCTAAAAGTTCCATGATCCCTTGATTAGTAAATGTATATAAACTACTATAGAGAAATTTTTTATTGGTCACAATTTGTTCCATAAATTCTTCTATTTCACAAGCGTTTGTAACATTACATCGTCCTTTTCCAGTAATATATATTTTTCTACCTAGCTTTTCATTCTTTTCTAAGAGAATAACTTCATGGTGTTCCTTAGCCGCTGCAATTGCAGCAATCATACCTGCTGCACCACCACCAATTACAATAACCTTACTCATATATTCCCCCTATTCTTTCTATCCATTCTCTGTACCTATTCCAGGATAGTCTAAGATAGGTTCCTTGTTCATATAATTCAATTCATCCTTGCTATCAATCTGATAATTATTCCAAACTTCCTCTAGAACTTCTAGATTACTCTTCACCTCATCCGAACACTTTAAACATAGTCCTACGACTAAAGCGTTAATAACACTTAAAGGGGCTACTAGGGAATCTACAATAGAGACCATATCACTCCTTGCCAATAGATTACAAGAAGAATACATACACATAGGAGAATTCACCGTATCTGTAATGGTAATAATCTTAGCTGTACGATCATTTGCAAATTCTAATGCCCGTAAGGTTCGTAAGGAATATCTTGGAAAACTAATTCCAATCACTACGTCTTCGCTATTAACTCGTATCATCTGTTCAAACACTTCACTTGTATTCGTAGTAGTTAACAAATGAATATTGCCACGTATCATATTTAAGTAAAAACTCAAGAAATTGGCTAATGGTTCACAACTTCTTATACCAATCACATAAACAGATTTTGCCTGTATAATATTAGCAATCGCTGTTTCAAACATATTAGGATCTAACATCATTAAGGTATCTTGAATCTTATCCATATCACCTGTTAAAACAGATGTTAATAATTCTGATTGAGTACTAGATCCATATTTTAGTCGTATTCTCTGTACAGAGCTTAATTGACTCTTCACCCATACTTCTAAGTCATCTTGAAATTCAGGATACCCTTCATATCCAATTCCTGTGGCAAATCGTACCACAGTAGATTCACTTACATGAACTGCTTCTCCCAATTTCGCTGCTGTCATAAATACAGCTTCATGATAATGGTCTGAAATATAAGTTGCAATCGCCTTATGACTCTTACTCATCTTAGAAAATTGACTATTAATTCTAGTAATAATATTATCTTGTTCCATAGTTTTGCTGTTCCTATCCTATTCTTTGCTACTTCTTAAAAATAAGCATAGTATGAGTCTTTTAACAAAACAAGAGTCTCCTCTGTTGTTAAATCATAATCATTTGTTAACGTCATACAAGCTATACCATGAATACAAATCCATAATTTCATAAATAACTCGCTTGGTTGTTGTGATCCCGCATTCGTCGCTTTTACAATTTCTCCAGACACAAATCCATCTTCCGCATTTAACAACTCATACATACTTCTACCTTGTCTAACATCTGACAAGAATAATAATCGAAATAGATTCGTTTCTTCTCTAGCAAATACAATGTATGCCATTCCTAAATCTACAAAAGGAACTTTATTTTGATCCATAAATGTTCTCGTATGATTATGAAAAAATTCTATTGCTAATGGATACACCGCTTCTAACAAACTAGACATCCCATTATATAATCGAAAAATCGGTTGTGTAGAACACCCTAACTGATCTGCTAATTTTCGAGCTGTTACTTCTCCATAACCTTTCTGTCGCACCATATCAAATGTAGTTGTTAATACATATTCCCTTGTGATTGTTTCTTTTCTAGCCATTCCCTCTCCCACTTTCTAAAATAACACTCGTTATAATTCATAATATTGAATCTCTACTGATTTGTCAATGGCTTTTCGCAAAAAACTCTCAAGAAATTTCATCTTGAGAGTTTTAATAACACATCACTTATTCAGTTAATTGAAAGTGTTCTATAGATTGTCTCATAACTAAAGATTGGCTAGATAGCTCCTCTGAAATAGCCGCTGATTCTTCACTAACTGCTGAATTATTGTCCATTACAGACGAAATCTTTTGAATACCATTTTTCAAATCCATAATTTCTCTAGATTGACTTAACATAATATTTGCAATCTCTTCAATGTTCTCAATGAATTCTATTACATCTTTCGTAACCATTTCTAATTCATTCGCAGTATGATTCGCTAATCCGTTTCCATGTGCAACTGCTATTGCTGTACCATTAATCAATTCATCTGTATCATCTACCGCCATACTGGTTTGATTAGCAAGTGTACCTACTTCATTAGCCACTACAGAGAAACCACTTCCTAATTGCCCTGCTCTAGCAGCTTCTATAGAAGCATTTAAGGATAATAGAGAGGTTTGCTCTGCTATATCTTGAATCGTTCCTACAATTAACTTAATCTCATTACTCTTTACATTTAACTCTTCCATAGATTGCACTACTTCACCCATGCTCTTATTACTCTTTGAAAGTTCTTTGGCAATCTCTCTTGCACGTTCTGCTACTTCTACCGTTCGTTTTGCATTCTCATTTACTTCATTCACAATCATGTTCACACTATCATTTAATCTACCTATTCCATCTGCTTGGTCTTGTGTACCTAACGCAATGCTTTGCGATCCCTCTGCCACATTCTCCGCCTCATGGCTTACTTGTTCTACAATACCTTTTAACTCTACTAAGGTTACAGTAATCATAGTAGCAAATCTCTTAATAGAAAATTGAATCGCCTTAAAATCACCTAAAAATTCTAATTGATGTTCTATGATAAAGTTTCCTTTTCCTAATTCCTCTAATTGTCTTGAAATCTCATTAATATAGACAGATAACTTAGAAGTAGTATCTCTCAAAGTATCTGCTATAATACCTATTTCATTCTCTGAATGATACTTTAATTCAATATTCAAATTCCCATTAGACATATCATGCATGGCTTGATTAATCTCATCTAATGGTTGTAGAGATGCTGCAATTGCCATGCGAGAATAATTCATAATTACAAACATTGTACCAATTAATACTACTAATAAAATGCTTAATACCACTACGGGAACTAAGTAATATTCCCATACATTCATTGCTATCACCAATGTCCAATCAAGTCCATCTATATCTTGCAAAACCCCTTTCCTACTAATTCCTTCCATTTTGTAGGAGATAACCTCTTTCGTTGGATTGTCTAATTGACTCATAAGGTTCGTACCCTCAAGTCCTAATACCGTATACTCTTCACCAATATACTTCACTTCTTCATGTGCAATAATCTCATGTTCTTCACCTAATACTAAAGCCACACCAGTTAATCCATATTCACTCTCATACATTACTTGAGACATGAAATCTACAGACAAGTCTAATAACACTGCACCCAAAGAATTGCCTTCTTCATCTATTACAGGAGTTGTAATTCCAACCACCAAGGTTCCATCTGTTTCATCTTCATATGGGCTTGATATGTAACTCACTTGATCTCTAACACTCACATAATACTCCGTTTCTGCAAAGGAATATTCATCACCTGAATATTCTCCATCATGAGAAAGATAGGCATCTTGCTCTATATCTAAAATAGATAAGTATACAATATTTGGGAATTTCTCTACTATATTAGCTAACTCCTTCACTATGGCATCTTTATTCTTGTTCTCTTGCATTGGATTTTGCTTCGTACTTTCTTCTAGTAATTCCTTGATTGCCCCATTCTGAGCCACTGTGATAGCTATATTCTCATACTCTACAATGGTATGAGCAATCTCTGATGATATATTCTCCGCCACTTCTACCATGTAACTATCCTCTGTACGATTCATACTAGACTCAACAATCCAACCTATAAAGATCATTAAAAATCCATACATGAATAACATTCCTTTGCATATTTTTTGATTTACTTGATAGGAAACTCGATTCTTCTTATTCATTCAAATTCCTCCTTGTCATTGCTCTGTCTGACTATTTCTCTATTTTTTATATATCTTATGTTAAATATATAAAATTTCACAAGATTTGTCAATATTTTTTAACAAAAAAAATCATGGTCATTATATCCATGATTTTCTATGATTTGATTATTCTTCTAATTGGAAGTACTCAATTGATTGTCTCATCACTTGTGATTGACTTGATAATTCCTCTGATATAGCCGCTGATTCTTCACTAACTGCTGAATTATTATCCATAACAGTTGAAATCTGATGAATATCCTCTTTCAAATTCACAATTTCTTGTGCTTGACTTTGCATAACATTAGCAATTTCTTCAATGGTTGTAATAAACTCCATAACATCTTTCGTTACTAATTCCAATTCTGCTGCTGTACTATCAGCTAATCCATTTCCATAATTTACCGCTTCTGCTGTACTATTAATTAATCCATCTGTATGATCTACAGCCATACTTGTTTGATTCGCTAGTGTTCCTACTTCATTGGCTACCACTGTAAATCCACTACCCAATTGCCCTGCTCTCGCCGCTTCTATAGAAGCATTTAGAGAAAGAAGTGAAGTTTGTTCTGCAATATCTTGAATCGTTCCAACAATTAATTTAATCTCATTGCTCTTTTCACTTAATACTTCCATGGAATTAACTACTTCTCCCATTTTTTCATTACTCTTAGAAAGTGCAGAAGCAATTTCTTTGGCATGAGTTGCTACTTCTACAGCACGATTTGCATTACCATTTACTGTACTTGCTATTGTATTGACATTATCATTCAATCTACTAATTCCATTGGCTTGATCTTGAGTTCCTGACGCAATACTCTGCGAACCTTCTGCTACATTCTCTGACTCGTGACTTACTTGCTCCACTATTCCTCTTAACTCCGTTAATGTGGAAGTAATCATTGTAGAAAATCGTTGAATAGAGAATTGAATCGCTTTAAAATCTCCCAAGAATTCAATCTGATGATGAATGACAAAATTCCCTTTACCAAATTCTTCTAATTCTCTTGAAATCTCATTAATATAATCAGATAAGTTAGACGTAGTCTCTCGTAAGGTATCTGCTATAATACCAATCTCATTCTCCGAATGATACGATAATGTAATATTTAGATTCCCTTTCGACATATCAAACATTGCTTGATTAATCTCATCTAACGGTTGTAGAGACTCTGTTATTGCTTTACTAGAGTATCTCATAATTACAAACATAGAGAGTACCAATACGACTAACAATATACTTAATACCACTACTGGAACAAGATAATATTCCCATGAATCCATTCCAATCACTAGTGTCCAATCAAGGCCTTTTGTATTAGACAAAATAGCTTTTGTAGATGAACCATCTATTTTATAAGAGATTACGTCATTTGTTACATTATCTAGTTGGGATTCAAATTGATTACCTGAAATATTCAATACTTCATAATCCATTCCTATATGATTCACACTTTCATGTGCTATCACTTGATAGTCTGATCCTAACATAAAGCAACTACCCGAAAAACCAAATTCACTAGAAACCATTAGCTCTGACATGAAATCTACTGTTAAGTCAATTAAAACAGCCCCTAAGGAATTTCCATTCTCATCAATTATAGGTGCTGCAATTCCCACTACTAACGAATTTGATAATGCGTCTATATAAGGACTTGTAACACAAACTGTCTGATTCGTAACTGTCGAATAATATTCACGGCTTGCAAAGGAAAAGCTGTCATCCGATGCCGATCCATCACTTAATAAGTATCCATCTTGCTCTACATCTAATATTGCTAAGTATAGCATCTCCGGAAACATATCTTGTACATTTACTAATTCTCCTAAAACCGCATCTACATTTCTATGTTCATGCATAGGATTTGACTTATTACTATCTATTAACACTTCCTTAATAGCACTACTTTGTGCTACTGTTCTAGCAATATTTTCATATTCTAGCATAGTATAGCTAATCTCCGAAGAAATCTTCTCTGCCATCTCATTTAAATACTCGTCTTCCGTACGATTCATACTAGTAACAACAATCCACCCTATAAACACCATTAAAAATCCGTACATTAACATCATGCCAATAAATATCTTATGATTTACTTGATATGCCATTCTGTTCTTCTTGTTCATTAATAAACCCTCCATACTCTAAATATTTACCACCCTTTTTTCATACAAAAAAAGCCCTACAGCTTAGTATAACATACTTTTCGCTATAGAGCAACTTTTCTAATAATTTTATTATAAGCAATAGATTGTATTCTATTACTTACACTGGATACGCATTATTCTTCGTATCTGCTTGTGTCATATCAACTTTTTCTTGTTGTGCTTGACGATATTTAAAGAAATCAGTGGCAACTTGTGGAAATAACGCATATGATAATACGTCTTCGTCTTGTTGACTCCATTCTTTCATTTCGTCTCTTAATGTATCCAACTCGTTATCAAGAGTATCTGCAAAACGGCAAGTAACTCTCTTTTCGCCAGGAATAACTTTATCAATTATTTCTTGACTCATAGGTTTTACAGTTTGACCATATTCTCCTCTAAGAACAGCTTTTGTTTCCTTAGTAGCCATCTTGTAACGTTCTCCCATTAATACGTTAAATACAGCTTGTGTACCAACGATTTGTGAAGAAGGTGTAACAAGTGGACATTCTCCAAGGTCTTTACGCACTCTTGGGATTTCTTGCAATACTTCGTAGTATTTGTCTTCTGCATTTTGTTCTTTTAATTGAGACACCATGTTTGATAACATACCACCTGGTACTTGATAGATTAAAGTCTTAATATCAACACCCATAACCTTAGGATTTAATAATCCATTAGCAAGACATTCATCTCTATATGGTCTAAAGTAATCAGCTATTTCAGCTAATAAGTTTTGATCAAATTTCGGATCATACTCAGTCCCTTTAAATGTTTCTGCCATTACTTCTGTAGCAGGTTGTGAAGTACCCATTGCAAGTGGTGACATTGCACAATCAATAACATCTACACCAGCTTCTACTGCTTTTAAGTAAGTCATACCAGCAACACCCGATGTATAGTGAGTATGAAGTTGAATTGGAAGTTTCGTTGCACTCTTCATTGCTGTAATCAATTCTGTAGCTTTATAAGGTACTAATAAACCAGCCATATCCTTGATACAGATTGAATCTGCACCCATTTCTTCTACATCTTTCGCCATCTTCATCCAGTAATCCATTGTATAAGCATCACCTAATGTATAAGAAAGTGCGATTTGAGCGTGTCCTTTTCCTTCTTGTTTCTTGCACTTATTAGTAGCATTTACAGCTTCTTGTAAGTTGCGAAGGTCATTTAAACAGTCAAAGATTCTAATGACATCAATTCCATTTGCAATTGATTTTTGTACGAAATAATCAACAACATCATCTGCATATGGACGATACCCTAAAATGTTTTGACCTCTAAATAACATTTGTAATGGTGTATTTGGACAACCATCTTTAATTTTTCTAAGTCTTTCCCATGGATCTTCTTTTAAGAAACGTAGGGAAGCATCGAAAGTTGCTCCACCCCAACATTCAATGGAATGGTATCCTACCTTATCCATTTTACTTAGAATTGGAAGCATAAATTCAGTTGGCATTCTAGTAGCAATTAACGATTGATGAGCATCACGTAAAATTGTTTCGGTTATACCAATTGGTTTTTTCACTTGTTCTGACATTCTATTTCCTCCTAATTATTTGAAATTTCATATACTATACTTGTAAGACTTCTTACATTACACCCCAAAGATTGCCATAAACGTACCCGCTGCTACTGCTGTTCCAATAACACCTGCTACATTCGGCCCCATTGCATGCATTAATAAAAAGTTCGACGGATCCGCTTCTGCACCTACTCTTTGTGATACACGCGCTGCCATAGGAACTGCAGACACTCCTGCTGAACCAAGTAATGGATTTACTTTACCACCTGTCATTTTACACATAATCTTACCAAATACAACGCCTGATGCAGTACCAAACGAAAATGCAACTAATCCAAGAACTACAATCTTAATGGTATCCCAATTAAGAAATGCTTCTGCACTAGTAGTTGCACCTACTGATGTTCCTAGCAAAATAACAACGATGTACATAAGTGCATTGGTAGCTGTGTCCACAAGTTGTCTTACCACACCTGATTCTTTGAATAGATTACCAAGCATTAACATACCAACAAGTGGTGCTGTTGTAGGTAATAATAAACATACTACAATGGTAACAACAATCGGAAAGAGGATTTTTTCTAATTTAGAAACATCTCTTAATTGTTCCATCTTAATCTTTCTCTCTTCTTCTGTTGTTAAAGCTTTCATAATTGGTGGTTGAATAATTGGTACTAGAGACATATAAGAATATGCTGCTACGGCAATTGGTCCAAGTAAGGCTGTTTGCCCTAATTTCCCTGCAAGGAAAATCGAAGTAGGACCATCTGCTCCACCAATAATTGAAATGGCTGCTGCTGCTTTATCATTAAATCCAAGAGCAATAGCACCAAAGTATGCTGCGAAAATACCAAACTGTGCTGCTGCACCGAGCAAGAAACTCTTAGGATTCGCAATTAACGGACCAAAGTCTGTCATAGCTCCCACTCCCAAGAAAACCAACGAAGGAAGAATCGCCCATTCATCTAAAAGATAAAAGTAGTATAAAAGTCCGCCTGCTTCTCCGTTCTCACCCATATGTGCCATGATGTCAGGATAGATATTAACTAATAGCATACCAAATGCAATCGGAACTAAAAGAAGTGGTTCATATTCTTTTTTGATTGCTAAAAATAGAAATGTACAAGCTACTGCAATCATTGCGTAATTCCCAATACTAAGATTGAAAAACGCTGTCTGGTGCAATAAGTTGTCTAATGTACTTGCTATATAAGACATTCTGTTAACCTCCTAATTGTATGTAACATACATGTTTCTGTGTATGATTAGTTAAGTGTTGCAAGTAATGCACCTGCTTCAATTGCATCACCAACTGCTACATCAATACTTGCTACTGTTCCATCAGAAGGTGCAACTACTGGAATTTCCATCTTCATTGCTTCTACGATTACAACTGTATCACCTTTTTTAACTGCTTGCCCTACAGATGCTTCAAGTTTAAATACTTTACCTGCTGCTCCTGCTTCTACTTTAATGCTACCTGCACCTGTTGAAGCTGCTTTTGGTGCTGCTGCTGGAGCTTTTGCTGCTGGTGCAGCTGCCTTTGGAGCCATAGTTACTCCACTGGTTGTTCCTTCTTCTACTGCTACATCATATACGTTTCCGTTTACGGTAATTGTATAACTTTTCATTTTATTGTCCTCCTAAACTATTTATGTTTTCTAATTGAACGAACTACAAATCCGTCTGTTGAAGTTGCACCTTCACTCGCTGCAATTGCAGCTGCGATTACAGCAACTAATTCACAATTATTTACTTCATCTTCTACTTCTTCCACTACAGCAGGAGCTTGTACTGGACTACTTGCAATAGCTGTGCTTTCAGCATTTGCTTTTTTCGCATTTGCTTCATAGATACCAATGTATTTAAACAACGAAATCAAACACATAATAATTACTAAAACAGAAAATACACTTCCAAGTCCTAATAATGTATTCATAGCTGCCGTACCCATTTGTTCTCCAAATGTATATTGCACGTTAGTAGTTACACTTGTGATTTCCACATTCTCATCAAATAGGATTTCTACAGTCGCACCTTTTAAAGATCCAGCCACTTCAATATGTACAACCGCACTATGAGAACCAATGTTATAAGTAATGGTGTTTCCTGCCAAATCACCTACTTGCCCTAATTCTAGCAATGCACTTTGAAATGATTCGATACCTGTTAACACTACATCACCAGAAACGTAAAGACCACTTTGTGCCCACCCTGATGAAATCGCATCCCAGTCAAACTTATTGTAAGAACGTATTCCTGACAACTCTTCTTCAGAATAATCAGCTAACACAATGCTCTGAATTGCGTTTGTAGCAATTTCTATTTGCGTTTCATTTAAAGTTGTATCATGATCTTCACTACCACACGCCGTTAACAGTAAAGTGCAAGTAATCATACATAATAATGTCAAATATTTTTTCATATTAAGTATCATCCTTTCTAAACCGTTCCGTGTTTCTTGTCCGGACGATCCTCTCTCTTTGTGAACAACATTTCGAATGCTCCAATTACATATTTTCTAGTGTCACTTGCTTCTACCACTTGATCCACATAACCTCTTCTAGCAGCACTCTCTACACTTGTTTGAAGTTTTGCATATTCATTAGCACAAGCATCAATAGCATCACTCCCTTGTCCATCACACATAATCTTAGCTGCTAATTTCGCATCCATCATACCAATTTCCGCATTAGGCCAAGCCATAGTAATGTCAGCTCCAATTGATTTCGAATTCATCGCCACATAAGCACTACCATAAGCACTACCAACGATTACATTCACTTTCGGTACAGTTGCGTTAGCAAATGCATATGTTAATTTTGCAACTGCTTTTGCAATTCTTTTCTCAGAACACATAGTTGCTGCATATCCTTTTACATTAGTAAGGGATAACACTGGAATACTAAACGCATCACAGAATGTTACGAAATCTGTTGCTTTCTCACAACCATTTGGTGTAAGAGCCGCATCATATGTAGCTACCACTTCTGCATTCTCATCGTATTGTTTCGTACGATTCGCAACACAACCTACTGTCACTCCGTTAAATTGAACGAATCCAGTTACCATTTCTGGTGCGTAGCTTCCTTTTATTTCGAAGAACTTACTATTATCTGCAATAGCAGCCAATACAAGTGCTGTATCTTCCACTGAATTCTCTAAGTCTGCACATACACGATTCAAATCATCTGCACATTCTACATATAATAAGTTTTCCTCATTATTAGCAGGCAAAATTGTGATCAACTCTCTAATTTGAGTATAAATCGAATCTTCACTTCCCACTCCATCTACAATACCACTTGATTCACTTTGGAACTCAGCAGATGCTGTGTTACACTTCGACACTTCATTACCTTCGATAGCATTTGGAGCATTCACAAATAATTTCGCTTTGCTTTCTTCCATGAAAGTAAAGTCTGTTAAAGTAGGAATAATAGCAAGACCACCACCACAAGAACCAAATACTGCTGTGATTTGTGGGATAACACCTGACGCCAATGTTTGTTTTAGATAAATCTCTCCAAAACCATTCAATGCATCAGTTGCTTCTTGTAATCTAAGCCCTGCTGAATCAATCAATCCAATGACTGGTGCACCAGTTTTCATTGCAAGCTCATAAAGCGTTACAATTTTCTTAGCGTGCATTTCACCAACAGAACCACTTAATACGGATGCGTCTTGACTATACACATAGACAAGTTTCCCATCAATTACCCCATATCCAGTCACTACACCGTCTGCGGGAGTATCATTTTGTTTCATATTAAAATCAGTTGCTCTTGCAGTTACAAGTGCACCAATTTCTACGAAACTGTTTTCATCGAGTAAAGTTTGTATTCTTTTACTCGCCAAACTTGAAGAATTACTCATTTTTAGCCCTCCATTTATTATTCATATAAAATTAAACTAATTTTGCGAAGTAGTAAAATTTTCTCTTATTCGAGTTTTTTCTTACCTTTCCACATCTTTACCAGTATAACACAAAAAACTTTAATATAAAAGAAAAATTTATACAATTTTTACAAAAATATTTTCTTCCAATCGAATTTCCTTCTACACTTCCTTTATTATTTCTAAAAACTTTTCTTCTGACATAGGTTTTGCAAAATAATAACCTTGTCCAATGCTACAACCCAACTCTTTCATCATCTCCAATTCTTCTTCCGTTTCAATTCCTTCTCCAATGGATTCTAACTCTAATTCTAATGCCATATTTAACATATTTCTTATAATCGTGATTCCTTTCGGATTCCCAACTGCATCTACAATAAATCCTCTATCCATTTTTAACAAGTCAATATTCACCTCTTTTAACCGATTTAAGGAAGATACTCCCGTTCCAAAATCATCCATTGCAATTACAAATCCTTCTGCCCGTAAACTTTCAATTCGTTCCACTGCTTCCGCAAACTGAATTGCCAAAGCTGACTCTGTTACCTCTACCACAATTTGCTCTTGTCTTACTCCATATTTCCCCAAGATCTTCTTGTATTGTTCCATTAAGTCATCTCTCATTAAGGTAATTCCTGATAAATTCACAGAAATTCTTGGAATAGCTTCTCCTTGGTACTCCTTGATAAATCTACACACGGAATCTAATACATAATAATCTAACTTTTCAATAAAACCATTCTTCTCAAATAGTGGAATAAAATCATTAGGTGGTACTAGTTGTCCATTTCGAATCCACCGTACTAATGCTTCTGCTCCTACCAAACTTCCATCCACTAGAGATACTTTAGGCTGATAATACATAATAAATTCTCTTTTACCAATTGCATCATGCATAGTAGCAGTAATATCACCATTTCGTATTTGTTCCTTATGCATTTCTTCTGTAAACTTGTGTAACGTATATCCTGTGTTTCCTTTTCCCTTTTTCATTGCTGTAGCCGAACAATCTATCATATAATTTAATTCTAAATCACGATCTACCACATCGTAATAGCCTAGACTATAACTAATCGTAAAATCTTCACTAGTAATCGCCTTTATAGGTGCTATTAGAGAGGCAAATAATTGTTCCTTAGAATCTACTAATCTCTCAATCCCATCTGTCTCTACCAATAGTAAGAAATTGTCTGCATAGTTACGTGTTACTAACTTAGGAAAAGAAGCAACTCGCCTTAACAACTCGCCTATAATCATCAAGACTTTCGTTCCTACCTCATATCCATAAATATTATTAATATACTTAAAATTATCGAGATTAGCTGTAATAATAGAATAATTTCGTTCTGGATATTGTAACAATAATTCCTTAATATTTTCTCTAAAGCGATATTCTGTACACAATCCTGTTAAATCATCATAATTTACTAAAGTCTCCAATTTCTCATTAGACATATTGATCTGAATATTATTTAGAATCAATGCTGCTATGGTAATCATCAGTTCAAAGGAATCAAAATGATTCTTAATTCCATGAATACAGATCACATCACATAACACATCTCCCATCATAATAGGAACAGCCAACAAGTTCCCACAGTAAAGTTTCGTAGAAAAATTAGAAAAATTCGTTTCTAGAAGAAGATCCCCATCTTCTAAAAATAAATACTCGTGTTTCACTAGTTCTTGCGAAAACTTCGTATGATTTTCATAAGGAAATGGTTGTAATTGATTGCATCCAACTTGCAAATCTTTACGTTCATAAGCATATTTGATCTCAGCAGTTCTACTCTGATAATCACGTTCATAAATACAAGCGTAATCCCCCTCATAAAATTGGCAAATATACTCCAATAAATTATTAATAGAGGTATTCACTTCACCATGATCAGATAAGAGAATCTTTGAACACTCTATCATTGCTTTATCCATAACTGCTATTTTTTCTAGTTTTTTAATTCGTTCTACGATAGCTCTTGTATCACCATTGTTATAATTTGTATTTGTCATCTTATTGCCTCTCAATAGTTAGATGTATTTTTATATTTTTCCAAATTATAGCAAAATTTAACAAATATTGCAAGTTTAACTTTCTATCTTACTTATTTTCTATTTCTTTTACTTGGTATTTCTCCACTGGTATCTTACGAACAGCAAGTCTGTCTTTCACAAATTCTTTTAACAAAGCATACACCACGGAGAACATAGGTATAAAAAGTAACATTCCTAAAACGCCAAGCATATTTCCGCCCACAATAACAGCAACTAATACCCAAATAGCAGGAAGTCCCACCGTATTCCCTACCACATATGGATAGATAAAATTTCCTTCAATTTGTTGTAAAACAAAAAATAGAACAACAAACCATAAAGCTTGTACTGGATTCATCATTACAATTAAAAAGCAGCCAATCCCTAGACCAATGAATGCCCCAAACATAGGAATCAACGCCGTAATAGCAATTAAGACCCCAATTAATAATGCATATGGCATTTTAAAAATCGTCATAGACACAAAGAACATCCCACCTAAAATTACTGCTTCCATACATTGTCCTGATAGAAAATTAGAAAAAATTTGATTTGACAAAGACAATACATTCAACATATAGTCTACTTTTTTTGCTGGCATAATTGCATAAAATAACTTTTTAAAATGACTTGCCAAAGTTTCCTTTTGAAAGATTAGGTACACCGCAAAGATAAATCCTATAAAAGCTGTGGTAATACCAGAAATTAGTATGCCTACAATTCCAACGGTGTGACTTACCACTCCATAAGCTGTATTTTGTACAAGATTCACTGCCTCTTTCATAATGTTATCCCAATCTAATGCATCTAGAGAATATTGTGGAAAATATTCTTCAACAGATAGTAGCCACCCTTGTAGGAGCTTTAGAAATTTCGGCAATTGTACATCTATTAAATTTTGAATGGTGATAGCTAATTCTGGCACTACTAAAGCAAATACAATATAAATAATCAATACCATCCCTGTTAAAGTTGCTATAAATGCTACAAGTCGTTTCTTTAATTGAGATAACTTCCACTTACGAAACCACACTTTTTCCATATATGTCATAGGAACATTTAAGATAAATGCTATGGCTATTCCCACATAAAATGGTAAAAACATACTTAATACTCCTGCTATATACGACATTACTGAATTAATATTTTGTAATACTAGATAAAATAAAATAGCGATCATGATTACCATTAATTGCTTCAAGTACTTTTTCTCTAATAAATTCTTGTTCTCTTCCTTCATTTCTAAAACCATACCTTTCTCAATTGTAATACTCTACTAATTCATCATATCGTGAATCACTTGATTACACAAGTAATCTTTTGAAAATTTCACAAAAACACCACCAGAAATCAATCGTTTCTATTGTATTTGTATTAGCAAGCAAAATTTCAGCTTTTCCAATACATTCTTCTTCTAAGTAATATAGAATAGTTCCCACCACTAGATGTTCCTCTACTGGTGCTATTAACACTTTTTCTTGTTGTATGTTCACTGAAAAATTCTCATCTACTCGTTTCACATACGCTTCTTGTTCCATATGCTCTACTATTTTTACAGAAATTCTCACTTCACTCCCTAATGAATCACTTTGTGCATTTTCTATTAGAACAAAATCCAAATCTTCTTCATTCACCTTTACCTCTTCTAGCGTTCCCACTTCATACATCTTATAACCATACTCTACTAAAGTATCCATATCAGACCACTTATACGTCTTATGATTAGGCCATCCACAGGCTAACAGTGCTACTACGTAACATTCTTCTCCCTCTTCTACAATCCCCACATAACAATACCCTGCCGCATTGGTAAAGCCCGTTTTCCCTGATAGAGCTGTTTCTTCCATCGTTAAATAGGAATTATGGTTGG
>JAWXVF010000152.1:0-5770 GCA_044425555.1 Eubacteriales bacterium | reverse complement strand
TGAGATCGAGATTCCTCGAACCCTCACTACTTGAACCGGATAATACCGGCGTAAGGAAGCTGATTACATTCTTTTGTGTGTAATTTTGTCCCCTCCACAAACAACTAGGAGGATTTTTTTATGTCTAACAACAAACACATCTCTACTAAGCAACTCACATTTACAGGGGTAGCCATCGGACTTGCAACCTTTATCTCCACCTTCATCAAATTACCTTCTCTTCCCATGGGTGGTTCCATTACTCTATTCAGTATGCTTCTCATCTGTCTCATCGGATATTGGTATGGTCCCTTTGTTGGACTTACTGGTGCATTTGCATACGGAATCTTGCAACTCATTATAGGTCCCTACATCGTCCACCCTCTTCAAGTACTCCTTGATTTCCCATTGGCATTTGGTGCTCTTGGTCTCTCTGGTTTCTTCTGGAAGAAAAAGCATGGATTAGTAATCGGGTACGTAGTTGGTACGTTAGGTCGATTAGTCATTCATTGTATTTCTGGTATCATTTTCTATACTACCTACGTGAGTGATAGTTCCGAGAATATGCTTGCCATTTGGGCTGGTATTGCCTACAATATGACTTACATAATTCCAGAAATGATTCTTACGCTTATCCTCATTTCCATTCCTGCTGTTTCTTCTATGTTGCACAGGGTAAAAGAAATAGCAATCCATACACAATGACTTTTTCTAGTTTTTTCCTATTAAGCATGGTATACTCTATTCAATAGAAAGGTTTGTATCAATCTTCCCTTTCTATTGAATAGGAGAATTGATAATGCATTCTAAAACAACACGTTCTATAAAACAATCTAAAGATAACCTAACATCAGGAGAAGTACTTCCTGTTTTAGTTAGATTTACCTTACCAATCTTTTTCTCTATATTATTACAAATCACTTATGGTACAGCTGATCTATTAATTGTAGGTCACTTTTCTGATATAGCCAATGTATCAGCCGTCAGTATTGGTAGTCAAGTTTCCCAAATATTTATCAATCTTTGCATCGGTCTTTCTCTTGGAACCACCATCTTAATCGGCAACCACATTGGAGCTTCTAATCAAGAAGAAGCTGGCAAGGTAGTAGGTGCCAGTATTTTTATATTCTCTATTATTGCAATTACCTTCACTTTGATGATCATTACTTTTGCACATCCACTAGTTTTTCTTATGCAAGCACCAGTAGAATCTTTCCAGCAAGCCAAATCATACTTAATAATCTCTGGATTTGGAACCATTTTTTTAGTTATGTATAACTTATTAGGGAGTATTTTTAGGGGAATGGGAGATTCTAAGACACCACTTCTAATAGTAGCGATTGCCTGTGTCTTAAATATTTTATTAGATTTACTCTTTGTAGGAGCATTACATATGGGAGCAAAGGGAGCTGCAATCGCAACAGTCATTGCACAAGGTGCTAGTGTAGCTCTTTCCCTTTTATTCTTCCAGAAGAAGCAACTTCCCTTCACTTTCCAACTTACTGCAATCCGCTATGATCGTGCTATCATTCGTAAGATTTTTGCGCTTGGAATTCCTTCCGCTTTACAAATGATTCTATCTAGCTTATCTTTACTAGTTATTGCAGCTCTTATGAACTCTTTAGGAGTAGCAGCTTCTGCTGCAGTAGGAATTGTCGGAAAAATTCTTTCTATCATACTCATTGTACCACAAGCTTTCTCTAATTCCTTATCTTCTTTTACAGCTCAAAATCTTGGTGCCAACCAATTGGATCGTACCAAAAGCGGACTTCGAGTTGCCATTGTTATTTCTGTTCTCTATGGAATGATTGCAGGCTACTCAGCCTTTTTTCACGGTCACTTCTATACAAGACTCTTCAATCCAGATGATGAAACAACCTTAGCAGCCCTTTCTTATCTTAAAGCTTATGGCATTGATTGTGTATTAGTAGCTTTCAAATTCTCGTATGCAGGCTATTTCAATGGACTAGGCAAAACAAAATTCGTTATGTACATTGCCATTATGAGTTCTCTATTCATTCGCATACCCGTTTCCTATTACTTTAGTACCTTTGAAAATGCAACACTTTTTCTCATTGGTCTTGCTATTCCTATTTCTTCTGTTTGCCAGATTATAGCTTCTTTACTCTTTATGAAACTGTTAAAGAGAAACTTTATCTCTTTCCAAAAATTCTAAAAATTCCTGTTGTGGCAATGGTCTTGAGAAGAAATATCCTTGTCCAACATCACAATTCAATTCTTCTAAGAATTCTAACTGTTCTATATTTTCAATTCCTTCTGCAATAGTCTCCATAGCAAGATCTTTTGCTAGTCGAATAATATTTTTTAAAATAGCACTTCCTTTTTCATCTCCTATCCCTTCCATAATAAATGCACGATCAATCTTTAATTTATCAATAGGAAGTGTTCTCAAGCGATTAAGAGAAGAAACTCCCGCACCAAAATCGTCCATAGAAATGGTAAATCCCATTTCTCTTAAGTGATTTAACTTCCCTAGACAACTTTCAATCTCATTTACAAAAGCACTTTCTGTAATCTCTATATCAAGGTCTTTCGGCGAAACCCCATACTGTTGTATCAGCCTTTCAATAGTAGGAACTACATTCTCTTGTAGTATGGTATGACCTGATAAATTCACAGAAACATGTGGGAATCCTTTCCGTTTATGTTCTTGTAGAAAACGACACGCTTCTTCTATTACATAATAATCTAACAGATCAATTAATCCATGGTTCTCAAATACCGGAATAAAATGATCTGGTGGTATCATCTTTCCATCTTGAAACCAACGAATTAATGCTTCTGCACCAATAATTTCTTTCGTATTCAAATCTATTTTAGGTTGATAATACAGCTGAAATTCTTTCTCCGCCAAACCTTTCTTACCACGAGAAATCACATCATTTATCTTATTAAATTCTTCCTTCATATAATCTGTATACACTCGGAACGTAGTCCCCGCATAATGTTTACTCTCTCGTCTAGCAATATTAGCACAATCAATCATATACGTCACATCTAAGCTACGATCTTGTATTGCATATACGCCAATACTAAAGCTAATAGTATAATTATCATCTAATAGATTTTGAAATCCTTTCCCAAAGTCTTCTAGTTCAAATGACTCTTTAATCCTACTTTCAATGGCATCGGTTTGCACTAATAGCAAATACCCATCCCCTCCAAAACGTCCCACTGGAAGTGGATCGGTCATTTTCTTCTTCATATGATACGCAATCTGTTGCAGTATCTTCGTACCCGTCTCAAATCCGTAGATTTCATTAATATATTTAAAACTATCAATATCTAAGGATAAAATCGCATACTCCGCTTCTCCCTCTTCCATTAATATCTTTTCTATTTCTACCATAAATTTATCTTTTGTATACAAACCAGTGATAGGGTCAATATCGGAAAGTTCACGAATCTCTTTATTCTTACTTACATAAATACACTGCACAATAATCAAACCAAGTAACAAAATCACTAATATAATAATTAAAAAGTATCTTAGATAATCGATTTCTTCTCTTGCAGTAATTCCAGAAATCCCATTAGATACTAACTCATCAATATCTAATTCATTCACATGAGTTAACATTTTATTAAATATATCCACTTTCTCCAAAGGAAAATCATCTCGAAAGGTAATCATAGGACTAAACCAATAATCAATATTTCTTGACAAGTAATTGATGCTCTTACAATCATCATAAATCACATTAAATTCTTTCGTAGTAAGAAACATTACACTAATCTCTTCTTGCCTAAAATCCTCCGACATTTGAAACAAATCGTCATACACCACAATCGAAGCTTCACCTGTAAAATATTCTATATCTACCTCGTTTAATCCATAGGCTCTTAGCACACCTACTATAGTATCACCTTGCTCCTTCTCTATATTCTCCACATTCTCTATTAATACAAAGGGGAATTGAGCAATGGCATTCGTTCTCATACCTACATTATGAATATTACTTCTAGACATTAAGGCAAAATCCGATTGCCTAATCTCTTCCATTGGAGTCGTCTCATCAATAGAATGGATGGTCATTTCAATTCCTGTTATCTTTTGAAGTAACTCTATGTAATCCACATAGAATCCATTTAACTCACCTTGCTGATTCGTATAGCTAAAAGGTGAGTTCAAATCTTCTATGGCAACTATATAATTATTATCAGCAAATAATTCTAATTCCTCCGATGAAATACTCACCTTTCTAGAAACTGCATTGTCAAAATATTTCAGGTACAATCGCGATTTCAACAAATAATCTACACCTTCTAATCCCTCTGTAGCACGATTCATCACTTCCACTAATTCACCCTGAGATGCATTCGCCATTACATAAACAGGAACACTTTCAAATCCATATACCACATTAATATCAGATTCCATCTGCATAGAATTAGTCAATAAATAATCGTATTCCTCACTTTGTATAGCATAGCGTATAGAACCAATATCTTCTTCTGTGATAGTAGCTTGAATTCCATGCTTTTCTAGAAAATCATACAAAAGATATGCCATGGCATCCTCTTTCTGCACACAGATAGAACTACCTTCTAATGCCTCGTACACATCTTCTCCTCGCATAACAATATCATCATCTTGCAATGCCACAATAATAGAAGTGTCATCTCCTAACGGTTTATCTGGGTATAAAAACTTTTCCGCACGTTCTTGTGTATAATTAGCACCTGCTAGTAAATCCAATTCCCCTCGTTCTAACATTTCTAATCCTTCACTCCAGATCACCTCTACAAATTCTAACTCATACACTCCCTCAGCATAGCCAAACATTTCTGTTAAATATTCATACCCATACCCTTCATATCCTTCCACATATGGCGTCTTAACAGCTACGTAATTCTCTTTATACCCTATTCGAATAGTTGTTACTTCCTCTTCTCCTACTTCCCCTCTCACTTGCAGCGTATCACTAAGGCAAAGAAGGATGAACACCACGCCTAATAGCATTCCCCTCATTCTATGTATTCTAAAACTTCTTTCTCTCATTGCATATCTCCCTCATATTACATCTAGTTAAGACACCCCTTATAATATCTCCATTCTTGCAACACCCATAATATTAGGATGTTAGCACAAATTTGAGTATAAAAATAGTATTTTCACACTACTACTTAACTATTACTATACCTCCTTACATCATACCATATGGCCTACCTAGAATCCTAGGTTTTTTATAAAGTTTCCATAATTTTTATAATCTTAGCAAGAATTGAAAAAGAGAAGAAAGTAATCTCTACCAATCTTCTCTTACTCTCACTATTAAAATAATTCAATCCATTCCATAATTAATATGAGAAACATACAGAGAAATGCAACGGCAATACTAATATATACTCTTTTCACGTGTTGATCATGTTTGTGATGAAGCAAATCAAATTCTTGTTTAACCACTTCATATAGCTCTTCTAATTCCAAATTGTCTGTTTCAAAATTTTTCCTTACTTTTTTCATAAAATCCCTCCTCTACAAATCATTTGTATACTTATATAAACCCTTCAACTTCTTGCCGAATATTATATAATTACAACCCTTTTGTTATAGTACTATCAGTATACGATTTTCACTTTTTTTTGTAAAGAGAATTCAATTATTTGTTTGATATTATTTGTTTTTTCTTGAACAATATAGCCAAATACCCCCCCCCTCATTTTTCCTTTATTTTGTGCATTTTTTATTTATTTCCCATTATTATCGCTTGTATTTTGTGCGTATAGTTCATATATTTTATCAACACCACATAATGTTATTATATTT
>JAWXVF010000151.1:0-5838 GCA_044425555.1 Eubacteriales bacterium | reverse complement strand
GTATGAATTTTCCACTTGCTTTCAGAGCATTTACAGTAGCATTTTCGATTCCACCACAGCATGGAACTTCCATACGTACCACAGTAACACTTTTAATCGTATTATTTGCAATAATTTGAGTGAGTTTATGGGTATAATCGCCATCATCTAGTTTTGGACAACCAATTAAAGTGATCTTATTATTCATAAATTCATTATGGAAATTAGCATAAGCATAAGCGGTACAATCTGCTGCAATCAATAGATGTGAATTTTCAAAGTATGGTGCTTGTTCTGGAACAAGTTTTATCTGTACAGGCCATTGTCTGAGTGCTGAAACAGCTTGATTTATAACATTTTCACTTGTTTGCTTTACTGGATTTAGTTCTTTTGAATGGCTACTAGGACAACTACATGGCAAAGGTTTACTCTCTTTTGCTACGATATTTTTGTCAGAAAAACTGATTGCATTTACAGGGCAAACAGGTAAACAATTACCGATGCCATCACAGTAATCCTCATGAATTACTTTGGCTTTTCCATTCACAATCTCAATAGCACTTTGCTTACACGTATTGGCACAAAGCCCACATCCTACACATTTTTCGTCATCAATTTTGATAATTTTCTTACTCATTGTATTATTCTCCTAAAATTTATTACTTGTTATCGTTAATAAGATTCTTTTGGTTCATTTTTCTACGTCTTTCTTATTATAACAGAACTTTCTTGACTTATTTAAATTTAGTATAGTATAATTTCAACAATATTTCCGTTGTGTAAACAACAGAAATGATATTTTAAAAATAGTTTCTGATATAACGTAAGCTTGTGCAACTAAGTTACTAGAGTTCTCTTACAAGCCAAAGTTAATAGGCTATGAGAAAGTGATGGTTATTATTATGCAACAAAATTATAATAAAATTATAGGCAATGTGCTTTTTGATCATATTTCTGAAAAAGATTTTTCAGCTATGCTTGCTTGTCTTAGTGCATTTCACAAAACTTATAGTAAAAAAGAAGTGATATTAAATCAAGGTGACAAAATAAGTTCTGTCGGCATTGTATTAAAAGGAACTATAACTATAAGTAAGACTGATTATGATGGAAATGAAGTGATGATCGGAGTAGTTTCTGAGGGGGAAATGTTTGGTGAAATTTTTGCTTGTGCTGAAATTTTCAGAAGTCCTGTTTCCGTTCGTTCAGCAATAGAAAGTACGATTTTATTTTTAGATTATGGGAAAATCATTACCACCTGTAGTTCTTCTTGTGTATTTCATCGGCAATTAATTGCTAATATGTTAAAGGTGGTAGCCAACAAAGGTCTGTATCTAAATAGAAGAATAGATGTGATTTCTAAGAAAACGTTGCGAGATAAAATCCTTACGTATTTTCAGTATGAAAGTATGGGATTAAAAAAATTTACCATCGCTATGAATAGAGAAGAGATGGCAAGATTTCTGTGTGCAGATAGAAGTGCATTATCAAATGAGCTATCGAAAATGCAAAAGGAAGGGTTGATTCAATATGCAAAGAATACGTTTGAGTTCATAGATGTTCAATGAATAGGAATGTTTATCTTATTTCAAAAAATAAGGTATGAGTTCACTTTGGCAACTAAAAAGTGCATAATTGTACAGTGGAATTGATAGAATGCAACTGCATGTTTATGTATAGTTAAGGTATAAAATATAAAGGAGGATATAACAATGATTATATCAGATAAAATACTGTACCTTAGAAAAAAAGTAGGGTACACACAGGAAGAATTAGCTGAACAATTAAATGTATCACGTCAGTCAATTTCAAAATGGGAAGGTGCACAGAGTATACCAGATATAGAAAAAATAATGAACATGGCAAAACTTTTTTCTGTGTCCACAGACTATCTTTTGCGAGATGAAATAGAAATATGTGATAGTGATTCTAATGCAATGGATTTAGTGGATAAAAGTGCTGTTGTTACAATTGAAATTGCTAATCTATTCCTATCTATTCATACAAAATATAGTCTTAAAATTGCTAGTGGTGTTTTTCTTTGTATTTTTGCATCTGTTCCACTGATTTCACTAAATGCTCTTTTCGAGCATTCACCCTATGAAAATATTGCATATGCTGTAGGGATTGGTTTTATTTTTGTATGCATAGTGAGTGCCATTTTATTATTTATCTATAGTGAGAATTTGATTACTGAATATAGGTATATTAGTAAAGGCGAATTTGAACTCTCTTATAATGTAGAGGGAATTATCAAAGAACAGCAAAAATCATATCAGACTTTACGAACTAGAAATAGGATGATTAATGTTGGATTGCTAATTTTATCTCCTAGTCCACTTATTATTTGTGGGCTACTGTTTGATGTGGATGCCATTTATGGATTAATGGTAGTATTTTTATTAACGGTAGTAGCCGTTGCAATTTTTAGAATGATCTATAGCGAGGGCATTGGCGAGTGTTATGAAATGTTGTTATTAGAAGGTGATTATAATATTCATAGAAGTAAAAATAGGAAGAAAAAAGATATAGTCGTTGGTATTTATTGGTCAATTTCAGTAGTGATTTACCTTCTGTGGAGTTTTCTCACCTATGATTGGCATATTACATGGATTGTGTGGCCGATTGCAGGACTGTTATCAAGTGTGTTAAATCTTTTGTGGTTAAAAGAGGAGTAATATTAGGGAGATGAATAGACTTGTGGTATAAAGCTATGATACAATGGTAAAATCAAGTCACATTATGAAGAAGGGGTACATGAGTCTGTAGATGGAGATTACTATGTATTTAGGGATATTGAAATGATTTTATTCCATAGCATAGAAATTAAATGAAGGAGATACGTATGGGATTATTTTCAAAATCAGAACTGATAGAAGCAAGGTTACCTTTCAAAATACAAAGGATTCCAGATGAGGGTGATGAAGGTTATGACGATAGCGAACCAGGTGGACTTATAGACTTTGAGGCTTATGGACGTGTAGGTGAGATGATCGAAAGCAAATATTTTTATGCTATGGTAGGCTGGCATGATATCCCATACCATGAATGTGCAAATACTTTATTGAATGAAAATGAAATAGAGCTTAATATTACTGTAAAGTTTAAAAATGGAAAAGTTAAAAGTTTCAAAATTGATTTTAAAGGTTTAGCACGAAAACTACAAGACAAAAGATATGAACAACTTTTTATGGCGGACGACTGGATCAGTGACACAACTAGCCTTGTAAAAGATTATTTATAAATTAAGGGGTTATCTATATAAGCAAGATGTAAAAGTCTATACTAAATGGTTTGAGATTCTATTACAAGTATTGTTATATGGATAGGCTACAATTAACTAGACAGATTTTATAAAGGCATTAAAATAAAGTAATAGACAAAAGGAGAATATTCTTATGAAATTTTTAAGCACAATTTGTCTTATAATTACCCTTATACTAAGCTTGACATCTTGCTCTGGTAATGATGTAGTGCAAGAAACAAAAGTCGATAACGAAATAATAGACACAGAAGTACTTGATATATCAGATGATTATTCAGTTTCATTTATTAATGAGGAAGTAAAAGATTTGTTAGTTAATGGTAATAGGATCATTTCGCCAGAAGAAGCACTAGAAATCATCAACAATGAGAAGTGTATTATTTTAGATGTTAGAACGGTAGAAGAATTTGAAGAAGAACATATAAAAGAAGCAATCTTGCTTCCGTTAGATGAAATAGACAGCAAAGCACAAGAAATTTTGCCAGATATGGATGCAAAGATTTTGGTTTATTGTAGAAGTGGTAGAAGAAGTTTGATAGCAACGGAGCAATTAGTCGAAAAAGGGTATACCGATGTTTGGGACTTTGGTGGGATACTAGATTGGAACTATGAAAAAGCACCATGATGCATAAAACAAGATGATACCCTCTATTGATAAGACAAAAGGATTGTGTGTATTCAGATTATCCCTTATTTAACGTTCGAAGAACTTGAATATATAAACAGTGAAGAATTCAATTGATACTCCTGCATAAGATTATACTCACAACTCTTGGTAAAGTAGTAGGTGCTATAATAATAAATAATTTTTATTGAATGGTTATCTCATTGTATTCAAGCAAGTATATCTAGGTTATGATTATAATAAAAGGAGATAATGTGTAATGGCTTTTAATCTTACAATCAAGGGGAGAAATAGTTTTTTTAAAAAAGCAAAAAAAGTGGACATGAATGACGTTATAAAAACACTTGGATTTGGATTGGGTCACTATAATGATGCTTATGTTTTACAAATTGGTGAAACAAATGGAAACACCTGTATTCTTTATAATCCTAAATGCATTGGTCGTGGTATCTTTTTAGATTTAAGAAAATTTGAAGAAGATAACGAGATTTCTTTATCATACAATATCCCTACCACTCAAACAGAAATAAATGATTTCTTTGATTTAGCAAAAGAGATTATAAATAGGTTTGGCAATGTGGATCTATATAACGCTGATGAAACGTTTACTTTAAATAGTTTTTTGGAACAAAAGGAAAATATGATAGCATATTCAATAGCAGAGCTTAATCAAAAAGCATCTATTGATTATAATGAGAATGATTGGATAATAACTACAGCAATGTTTCCATACACTTTTTCAAACAATGAAAGAAATTATTTTTCTAAGGCAACAAGCCTTGATGGATTTGAAAAGAGATTACATGAAATACAGCTAGAAGATGTTTATTATGCAAAACCAAACTTATTGCATGAACAAAACAGGGATATAAATATTGCTGTTTATACGTTAACAGAAAATTGTAGAAGTGTATTTCCTATTGACGGTTCAAGTAGCCTTATTACCATAAAGTTGAATACACAGATTGACGATGCTTGGATACGTTTTTATATTCTTTCCGAAGAAAAGCTACTAGAAGGGTATTATCATTTTCAGTCTTTCATTGAAATTATGGAAGAAGATAATCAATATTTTGATAAGGGACATATAATAATAGAACCAATGAATAAAGAGGATATGTTGAGAATAGCAAACTTTTTAAAAGAAAATGGTCATTTAGTTGTGTAGGAAAGTTATACATATTGTAGTTATAGTATGGATTATTGTGAAAGTGATTATCCATATAAAAATATTAAAGATTATACGCAAGAAGAATTACTAGATTTTTTATTATATATTAATTGTGAAAATTTAGATTTAAGATTAGTGGATCTTTAAACTTCATATTCAATTAGAATTTGTTTTATAAGGATTCTGTATAGGGGATACTCTATAAAGTGAGAAAGAAATACTATGAAATTTAGGAGACAACAAAATGTATCAATTAAACAACTACGGTTTTCATAACCGATTCTTAAATGAAAGTACCATGTATCCAGAGCTTATCACAGCACGTATTATGGCACAACATAAAGGTCTTTATAAAATTATTACAGAACAAGGTGAAATGAAGGCTAAAATTTCTGGGAAATTTCGATACGAAACAACAGAGCTTATTGACTATCCAACGGTAGGAGACTTTGTAATGGTTTCTATGGAAGTTAGAAGCGAGGAAGCAATCATCCATGTGGTATTAACGAGAAAAAGTATTTTTCTAAGAACGGCTGTAGGTGTTAGTGGACAAGCACAAAGTGTGGCGGCTAATATTGATACGGTTTTTCTCTGTATGTCGCTAAATAGCAACTTCAACCTAAGTAGGTTAGAGCGTTACCTTAGTGTAGCATGGGAAAGTGGTGCAACCCCTGTTGTGGTACTTACCAAGTCTGATTTATGTGACGATTTGGATAGTAAGATCCTAGAAGTAGAACGTGTGTCTGCATTCTCAGATATAATTCCCATTTCGGTATATGAGAATGATGTGGTAGAAAAATT
>JAWXVF010000150.1:0-5924 GCA_044425555.1 Eubacteriales bacterium | reverse complement strand
TAGAATGGATAGATAAACATTATAGTGATGGAAAAACAAAACGAGAAGTTACGAAAAGAATACCAGTATTAGAGTGCAAACGAAATGGAAAGCATTGCTTCGAAGTTGATCCTGCCGAAGATAGAGTAGATTGATTTCATTTGTATTAAATATCGAAATGCTATTTACTGGAGTAGAAATATATTGTTAAAGGAGTAATGCCAAAATGAAGAAATCTATAAAAGAAAAAATTCATGCAAAAGGATTTGAAATACAAATATATACAACAGATTTTCAAGATGAGTTTATTTCGCTAACAGATATTGCGAAATATAAAAGTGATGATCCGAATGCTACTATTTGTAATTGGATGAGAAATAAAGATACACTTGAATTCTTAGGTTTGTGGGAAGGGTTGCATAATTCTGATTTTAAACCCCTTGAATTCGAGGGGTTTAGAAATCAAGCAGGATCTAATGCATTTACAATGTCGCCATCAAAATGGATTAACGGAGTTAGTGCAGTTGGAATTGTAAGCAAATCAGGTCGTTATGGTGGAACATATGCACATTCAGATATTGCTTTTGAATTTGCATCATGGATATCTGCTGAATTTAAGTTGTACATTATCAAGGACTATAAAAGGCTGAAAAATGATGAGAACAGTAGATTATCACTGAACTGGAACCTAAATAGAGAAATAACAAAGTTGAATTATCGTATACATACTGATGCAATTAAAGTGAATTTGCTTCCAGACGATTTAACAAAAGAACAAATTTATTATAAATACGCTAACGAAGCGGACATGTTAAATGTTGCTTTGTTTGGAAAGACTGCAAAAGAATGGAGAGTAGCAAATCCAGATAAAAAAGGTAATATGAGAGATGAAGCAAATATAAATCAATTACTGGTATTGGCAAATATGGAAAGTTATAATGCGGTTTTAATTGAACAAGGAAAAGCACAATCTGAAAGATTAATATTATTACACGAGTTGGCAGTTAAGCAGATGAAAACTATGGAAAGATTAAGTGTAGATAACTTGCCTAGAAAATCATAAGAAATAGCCTAGTTGAAATTATATATCATTAGAGTGTGTATAAAAGGATAAATCCCTTAACATTAGGATTTCAGTTGTTGGTTGATATGTTTGCATATAGCCTAACTATTTCATGTGGAGTGCGTAGTATTGATGTCAAGAATGAAATAGAAAACATGGAGAAAGCCTGAAATATAGGCTTTTTCTGATTTGGCTAAAACTAGAATTGGGAAGTGCTGATTTTAAGCTATTCTAATTGTCTACTCGACTATATGATGTGTCATAGGGTTGAGTTGACAGATTGGAAATGGGGCGGTTATGGAGAGGGGATTGATAGCAGAAATTCCACAAAACAAATAGCTTAATCATTATTAATAAGTAGGCTATGACTTGATAATTATCAAATGCTATGGCTATATAGACGTACCAAAAGAAGGAGGGACGTCTATATGTTAGGTAAAGAAGATGTACAAAACATTTTTAGAATGTATATAGAATTTTGGAATTTGTTTTGTGAAGGTATTCATGAAAAAAATGATATAAAACTATATAAACACATTTATTAAGTGATAAAATGCCTTGAACTAGTATTGACAATTGAAAAAAGATTAAAAAAATGATATATTGATAAAAACATATTTTCAAAGAGGTGGAAAAAATGGATAAATACTGATGAAGCAACTGAACACTTAAGGGGTAAAGCTGGCTACTATTAGAGATTAGATAAAAAGAGATACTTCTATTTCAGCACATAAAATAGGTGAGTTTTTGAAGTTTAAAAAATCAGAACTAGATGCATGGGTTAACAGTGATAAAAGTGTTGAATAGATGGTAAGGAGCGTAGAATTTAATGTACAAGTTTATTGATTTATTTGCTGGGTGTGGAGGCTTAAGTGAAGGATTTTATAAGGAGAAATTTTCTGCATTAGCACATGTTGAAATAAATGCGACAGCATGCAAGACTCTTGTAACTAGAATGAAGTATTATGGGTATAAAAATGCAGAAGATTCTGTATTGGAAATAGATATTACAAAACTAGATATAATTGCTAAATTAGATACAATTGTAAAAAGTGAAGAGGTAGATGTAATTATTGGTGGACCTCCTTGCCAAGCATATTCGACACTTGGCAGAGCTAAAGATGAAAATGCTATGCAGGGCGACCCAAGAAATTTTTTGTTTGAAAGTTATGTTAAAATATTAAATTATTATATGCCTAAGTTTTTTGTTTTTGAAAATGTGATAGGGATTTTAACAGCAAAAATTAATGGTCAATATATCATCAACGATATAACCAAATCATTAGGTGAAAACTATAATTTAAAAATTAATCCTAAGGATATGGTACTTAATTCGGCAGATTATGGAGTGCCACAAATTAGAAAAAGAGTAATTATTATAGGTGTAAGGAAAGATTTGGATATTGATGTAGAAGATGTATATGCAGGGATTTCAAAAACCCACGTTGATTCTCAAAAGCAACAATGTGAAGGTGACTTACTCAAACCATATGTAACCGTGCGAGAAGCAATAGAAGAATTACCAAGTATTCTTCCAGGATGTGGAGAGGCAATTGTCTCGTTCAAATCTAAACGTGATAATCATTTTCTTAAGCGAATAGCATTAAAAGATGAAAATATTCTAAGAGATCACGTTGCTAGAAATCATAATTCAAAAGATATAGAACGTTACAAAGTAATGAGCAAATATGAATGGACTTTTCAAGATTTACTTGAAAAGAGAGAAGATTTGAGACATGAAAAACAAAGGGTTTTCGGTAACAGTTACACCGTACAGGTGTGGGATAGACCAGCAAAGACTATTATTGCACATTTATATAAAGACGGTAATCAGTTTATCCATCCAGATTACAAACAAGGAAGAACATTTACTGTCAGAGAGGCTGCGAGATTGCAATCCTTTCCTGATAATTTTGTATTTGAGGGACCACGAACAGAACAGTTTAAACAAATAGGAAATGCTGTACCACCTTTGTTGGCTGAAGCAATAGCCAAGTGTATCAAAAAGAATTTAGATTATTTGTGTGATGAGGTGGAAATCGATGATGTTTAAATCAGTTGAAAATATAAATAACAAATTAGAAAAAATTTTTTTATTGGAAAATGTGAAAATCTATATTAGACTAGTAGAATGTTATTGCAAAAAGTATAATGTAGAGTATGAGGTCACTAATCAAAAGACTAATTTTGAGGAATTAAAAAGTATAGGCGTTATTAGTACTCAAGCGGATATTGCACTTCTAGAAAGTTATTTAGGTGATTTATTTTTAGATTTTATTAAAGCAAGTAATTTTATCAATGAAAATAAAGACATTACAAATAATTTGGTAGATAAGCTTAATAATACTAAACGGTTAAATCTTCAAAAAAGAAATATTAGAAAAAATAAGTATTCTTTAGTAGATTTTTTTTGTGGGGCAGGAGGACTAAGTTTAGGTTTTATTCAACATGGATTTAATGTGAAACTGGCAAATGATATAGAGGATGTGTGTATTCAGACGTATAAGTATAATCATCCAGAAGTACCAGCGAACAAGATAGTGCAGGGAGACATAAGAGATATTGTTGATAATTTAGGAGAATATATTACTCAAGAGGTTGATGTAGTAGTAGGAGGTCCTCCGTGCCAAGGATTTAGTCAAGCTAATAGGCAGAGAATTATAGATGACCCAAGAAATAAATTGTATAAAGATTTTATCAAAGCTGTTAAAAAAATAGGACCTAAATTTGTGGTCATGGAAAATGTAAAAGGTATGTTAAAAGTGGCAAATCAAGTTGTGGAGGATTATGAGAAGTTAATACTGATTAGTGGCTATACTTATAAGGTTTCATATAAAATCCTTAATTCAATGGATTTTTCAGTGGCACAAAGCCGAGATAGACTAATATACATTGCAATCCGTAGTGATGTTGTTGACAAAATGGCTATAACACCAGAGAAAATATTTGATGAAATTGAAGCAAATTGTAAAAAAAACAAGTTATATACACTGGGAGATGCGTTGGGAGACATTAAGCCTTTAGATGCATCACGTGTGAGAAACACAAATGAGATAGATAGTGACACAACTGGGGAAAAAATAGGTGTTAACGAATATCAGAATTCTAATAATGAATATTTAAGTTTGATAAATATGAAACGAGAGATTCCATTTGTGTTTAATCATAAAGCAAGATACTGTAGTGATTTGAACTATGATATTTATAGATTATTAGAGCCTGGCAATGATGCTACGGATGAAAAAATAAGAGATATAATGCCGTATGCTCATAGAAATCATTGTTTTAAAGATAAATACTATAAGTTGCATGCTAATAGACCTTGTAGAACTATTACAGCACATTTAAGAATGGACTGCCATTCTCATATTCATCCATATCAAATTCGTAGTCTGACACCAAGAGAAGCTGCTAGAGTTCAATCATTTCCAGATGATTATATGTTTTTAGGTGCATATTTAAAAACATATATGCAAATAGGAAATGCTGTTCCTCCAATGATGGCTAGAGGTATCGCAGGGGTGATAAAGAAATATATTGACTAAGGAGGACGCTATGAAAATAATTCAAGTGATTAAAAAACTAAATAATACTGAGATCGGCAAAAATGGTACACACGAGACATATATTCATGTTCCACAAAACCTTGATATTGCAGATCTTTTTCCACAAATTGATACAATAGAGAATTTTATATATAAGAAAAATGGTAAAGTGTATCATATAAGGTATACCGCAAGTAGAGAGAAAAGAATAGTCGGGTTAGGCGATTTTTATAGAGACAATAATGTTTGCGCAGGCGATGAAGTCATTCTAGAACATCATGTTTTCGAAGAAGATTCAAGCTATTTTATAGATCTGAGAAAACACGAAAATATATTGATGATTCAGAAATGTAAAAATGGTTTTGAATTATTAAACAGAGAACGAAAAAATTTGTTAAATAGCGACACTACTGTTTATTTTAATGGAGAGTGGAAAAATATTGAAATAGAATTTATAGGGGCTCAAAAAAAACGTGGAGATTCTCCTAATACTACTGATATATATAGTATTATGATTGATGGTACAAGCATTGCTAATACTTACTCTGGTAAAGAAATGGCAGAAATAGAATTCAAGGATAATCGGCAACAAGCATTCATAAATCGTATATGTGCTTGGAAAAAATATTTATTTGAAATGGAGACTCAAGATGACTAATTATTATATTTTATCAATTAACTCCTTAGTTAAGACTTTTTCGATACTAGATGCTGGTGCTGCTATAAATTTTGGACTAACAACACAAGATAATTCTAAAATATTTGAAAGTATTCAAATAGGAGATGTGATTTTAGGATATGTTGAAGCACCTATTACTGAAATTAGATATGTGTTTACTGTAGAAGGTATAGGAACAGAAAATCAAATCGAATTAGCAAAAACTTTAGAAGTATCAAACGGTGTAGAAATTATAAATAGTGAATATGTAAGAGAGCTAGCAGTGAATGACTTGATAGCCATAGACAAAACTGAATACTTTGAGACTCTAAGTAAAATGATAACCTTTACAAAAGGCATAGAAGAGAACATACTAAGTTTGGGTGAGAATGAAAGTGAGAGAAAAGCTATAGGTGAAAACATTCTTCTTTATGGTGTTCCCGGTTCAGGAAAAAGCTGGACAATTGAAAATGAATATTGTGAAAATGAAAAACTTATGGAACGCCTAGTTTTTCATCCTGATTATATGTATTCTGATTTTGTTGGACAAATATTGCCTAAGGTTGTAAAAGCTTCCTGTATACTTTAAATATGAAGAATGATTGACAAAAAAAAATACCTCAAGTAAATTTAGATTATTACTGACCAGGCAGTTGGTAAAATTCTAAAAACACGAGAG
>JAWXVF010000149.1:0-5953 GCA_044425555.1 Eubacteriales bacterium | reverse complement strand
AAGAGGATACGAGTATTAATTTAGTGATAGATAAGGCTAATATTGCTCGTCGTACTATAAAAGGTTCTTATAAGAATGATTTTAAAATCTATAATGAGAATCTAGAGAATATTAATGAACGAGAAAAGCAATTAGAAAAGAGAATGGGACCAGCGCTAGAAAATGGAGAATTTGTTCCATTTCTACAACCAAAATTCAATCTACAAACAAATACTATTTGTGGAGCGGAGGCATTGGCTAGATGGAAAGCGAAAGATCGAATGATTGCCCCATTTGAATTTATTCCAGCATTTGAGCGTAATGGGTTTATTACGAAGCTAGATTTTTCGATTTACGACCAAGTATTTCGATTTATGAGTAAGATGCTCAAAGAAGGACGGACATTATTCCCTATTTCTCTCAATGTATCAAGAGGACATATGAGTAATCCTTGTTTCGTAGAAGAAGTGGTAGCGTTATTAAAAACATACGAAATACCACATGAGTTAGTAGAGTTAGAAATTACAGAAAGTGTTTTTACAGAAGACAAGATGCTATTAAAGACTTTTATTAGTGAGATTCGAAGTTATGGGATGCAAGTATCTATTGATGATTTTGGTACCGCCTATTCTTCGTTGAATCTATTAAAAGATGTAGTAGTGGATGTGATTAAAATGGATAAATCGTTTATTCATGACGATGTGGAAGATACAGAAGAATCTATCAAAAGTAATAAGATTATTGTAAAGAACATTGTAAATATGATTAAGGAACTGAATTTTAAGATTATATTTGAAGGGATAGAGACGAAGGAACACGTAGAATTTTTAAGTGGTATTGGATGTCGTTATGGACAAGGGTATGTATTTGCTAGACCAATGCCATTGGAAGAATTTAAGTCTACGTATCTACAGTGATTCTCTTAAAGGAGTAATCCTAATCAATATTAGGGAATCAAGGGGAGAGGAGACAATACAATAATGGGAAGAATAGGTAAGATTTGCTTCGCTGTTGTCTGTGCAATGTTAGTAGTAGGGGTAAGTGTAGGGATTTTTTGGATGGTATTGATACCTGAGAAAGGTGTAGAGAAGATCGTAGTGGAAATGCAAAGAGGAATTAATATAGGAGATGCATTAGAAGCCCCTGTAGATAAAACGTGGAATGTAACTATGAAACATTATTTCTTTGATGAAATAGTGGAGCGAGGATTTGATACGGTAAGGATTCCTATTCGCTTTTCAGATTATACAGATGATTCTTCTAAGTATATATTAGATGAGACTTTTATGAAAGAGATTGATTCTTATATAGACTATGCGTTAGAAAAGGGTCTAGTGGTAATCATAGATCTACATCACTTTCAAGAATTAATGGAATATCCTGTACAGAATAAAGATAAATTTTTAAAGATTTGGGAGCAACTTTCCTTGCGTTATATGGAATATCCTAAAGAGTTAATCTTTGAAGTGTTAAATGAACCTCATTGGAATCTAACACCAGAACTGTGGAATGTTTACTTAAATGAAGCAATTACTCTCATTCGAACCACCAATGAAACGAGAAAGATTGTTGTAGGTCCTGGAGAGTACCATAATATAAAGTTTTTGGATATTTTGCAGATACCAGAGGGTGATCCGAATTTAATTGTTACGATTCATTATTATGAACCGAATGAAGTAGCTTTTCAAGGAAATATTTATCATCCAGGATTTGAACAGTATGAGAATGTTACTTGGGAGGGAACAGATGAACAAGTAGCAGATTTACAAGAAGCTTTTCAAAGGGCATCAGATTATGGAACGACGCATAATGTAGATATTTTTCTGGGAGAATTTGGAGTAACCAAGGAAGCACCAATAGAAACGAGATTGGAATGGACAAGGTCTGTGCGAGAAGAAGCAGAACGATTAGGAATGTCTTGGTCTTATTGGGAACTTGGATCGGGATTTGGTATTTATGATGTTCCATTAGGGCAATGGGATACTCTTTTATTGAAAGCATTAATACCCTAATGAAACGAGTTTAACTTAGAAATAGAATTAGAAATCATCTTTAAGAGCTAGTATAGATTGTTGATAATCTGCTAGCTCTTCTGTTATGGAGCGAGGATCTAATTTTAGAGATTCGTAATACTTCTGTTTCTCTAGATACATGCGATTATCCGCTTCTTTAATATGTTCTTCTAAGTTAGAAGAAACGGTAGTCCATATACCACCGATAGAGATATGAACATCCCCATGAGTATTTAGGGAATCACGAATGGCATCAAGTTGTTGGTAGAAGAAGGCTTCTCCAATTTCTTCGTATATACAGAGGAATTCATCGCCTCCTATGCGAAATACAAGACCGTCTGTATGTTTTGCGAAGAAATTTGCACTCCATTTTAATAAAATATCGCCGTATTCATGACCGAAATTATCGTTTGCCTTTTTTAATCCGTTTACATCGGCGAATACAATACCGATATTTTGAGTGGAAGATCTTTCTAAACGTTCGATATAATGGAAATAATAATTTCGATTATAAAGTCCTGTTAAGGTGTCAGAATAACTTAAACTTTCTAATTCTTTCAATAACTCGTCTTTGGATAAATGGTTAATAATAAAAGAAGAAATAGCAGAGAGCAAAGTAGTTTCTTCTATGTTTTTAGAAGGATTATCAATCCATAAAAAACCAGTATGTACTTCATGGTGTGTTAGGGGTGATGCAAGAAAACTTCGAACTCTTTTACGACGAATTACCTTAAAAGCATGGGAATCGTGGAAGCGATCAAAGAAGTCACCAGCAATGGTAGGAACATACGCGACACCATCTTGTTCGTATAGTTCATACCAGCTGTTAAAAGAAGCAAATGAAACATCAGGAGTATAGGAAGGTTCTGTTGTATTCTTATTTAAGTAGGCGTATTTGTAAGATAACAACTTAGGATTCTCTTCTTTTTGTATTAAGATATAAGAACTGCTGCCATTATAATAATTACAGATGATCTGTAATAATTTGCGAAGAGAACTATCTAATTGATTCTCGCTAACAAGGGTGGTAACGCATTCAAGCATAGCTTGATTATGTTCATTTTGCTTTTCTAAGTGTGTTACAGTAGCTTCTAGACTTAATTTTGTATTTCGAATGATAAGACTATTGGAGACAAAGGAAATAATAGTGTTAATTAATTGTACGTAATCTAAGTTTTTTTTCAGATTATTCACTCCAATGACACCTAGAATTTCACCGTCTTTCATAAGTGGTCCAATTAAAAAATTTTTATTGAGAGTAACAGAAAAAAAACTGTCGTCATAAGGGAAATAAGATTGATCCACCTGATTCGCTTGAAGGAATACGTAAGGATTTTTTAACAATTCTTTTGACCATTGAGAATTGGGACTATACGGATAAGACTTACTAAAATCTCTTCCATTAGTTGTGGTATTTTCTGGTGTAGAATAAGAATAGGAAATCGTAGCGGTAAAGTTACTTGGGTTTCGCTCAAAGACATAAGCACAATCACCAGAAAAAAACTCAGTTAGAATCTTGAGCAATTTACCAATGGATTCAGCACCTTCCTCTAATAAAGTATTGGCACAGGCGATAATCGAAGTATCTACAATAGCCATTTGTTGTAGGTGGTGTAGTTCATCAGAAGATATTTGTGAGTTATTCTCTGTATGATGCATAAAGTATCCGCCTTTCTTGTATAAGAGTTTGTAAGATCTATTGTTAATAAGTTGTGGTAAGGAGCTTGTTTAATCGTTCGTTCGCATCGTTAAAAGTGATACATTTCTTGTAGAAGGTAATGGCTAAATCAGGAGCACCAATTTGCTCATTAATTCTTGCTAACATATAATGAGGTAAGTCTGATGTAGTTGCTAAATCGGAGTGTTCAGGAGCACTGAGTGCTTGTGCAAATAGTAGAGTTGCATTTTGTAGGTCAAATGTACAGTAATAGAGCATACCTAATAAATAGCAATAATCACTATACGTTCCAAATGTATCTCGAAGTGGCTCTAATAAAGTAACACCTTCCTTGTATTGTTGTTCTACTTTGAGAATGTTACCGTAAGAAACATACAATATTTTGGTGTACAATTCTTGTAAGCTAGGTTGTAATGCGATTGCTTGTTCGTAGAACGCTTTCGCTTGTGTAAAATCTTCCATGGCTTGATAACTTTGTCCTAATTGGAAGACGTGATATGGATTGTTAGGTTCGTTCTTGGCAGCTTTTTGAAGGAGGGTAATATTTCTATTGTGTTTCTCAATGACTTCTTCGCTAGATATATTATATCCTATATGGAGGATTGAAATTGGCAACTGCAAATTCACGTATGCACTATTAGATTGTAGAGGAGCTACTTGCTCATGGATGGAACCTACAAAATGATAGTATTTCTTATGGAAGAATCGACTTAGTGGCTCTTGTACATATCGTACTTCATCTTCGGCAGTAATCTCATTAATTCGAGTGATCTGACCAATGTGAGCGGGATTGCTTCTCATAAAGTCTTCCATTGTAGCTATATTACATTCTTGCAAAATCTCATCACAGTCTAATGCTAGAATCCAATCGTTTGTGGCCTTAGAAGTAGCAAAATTTCTTGCAGCACTAAAGTCATCTATCCATTGAAACTCATAGATGCGATTCGTATAGCGTCTTGCAATGGAAATGGTACGGTCTGTAGACCCTGTATCTACTAGTACTATTTCAAAGTGATAAGGGGTAAGAGCGTTAAGACATTGTTCAATTCTAGATTCCTCGTTTTTGGCAATGATACATACAGTAATAGGTGGCATAAGTGTTCCTCGCTTTTATTTGTTTCATTTTATTGAGTATTTTATCATAATTTCTATGGAAAATCTAGAAACTCCCAATATTTTTTGAAAAAATGTTGAATATTTACACTATTATAAGTATAATAAAGCTAAGAAGACAGCGAATTCATATGACAACGATTATTAAATTGGTTAGAGGAGAGGTTATGTTGAGAAATGAATTACCTAAGATTATTACAAGTGAAGTACCAGGACCGAAAGTACAAGAGCAGATCAATAGAAAATATGAGCTAATTCCAAAAGCATATCATGGAGAATTATATCCTATTATGATTGCTCGTGGAGAAGGAGCCATGTTAGAAGATTTAGATGGCAACCTATTTTTGGATTGGATTGGTGGAGTAGGTGTTCTTAATATAGGGTATTCTAGGCAAGAAGTAGTGGACGCTGTAAAGCAACAAGCAGATGATTATTTTCATGCTATTTTTAGTGTGGTGAGTCATACTGGCTTTTTAGATTTAGCAGAGCGTTTAAATGGGATAGTTCCATGCTTAGGAGATAGGAAGAAGACTTATTTTGCTAATTCGGGTGCAGAAGCTAATGAGAATGCCATTAAGGTAGCTAAGGCTTTTACTAAGCGAAATGGGATTGTATGTTTTACAGGAGCGTTTCATGGTAGAACGAATCTAATGATGGAACTAACAGCGAATAAAGCTTATGCGAAAGGAATGGGACCATTCCCATCAGGGATTTATCGTGCAGAATATCCTAACTTATATAGAGTACCAACTGGTTATACAAGAGAACAGGCTATTGCTTATTACATAGAACGATTTGAAAGTGTATTTCTAACGGGAATTCCTGCAACAGAAGTGGCAGCTATTATTGTAGAACCATTACAAGGAGAAGGGGGATTTGTACCAGCACCTATAGAATGGGTAGTTGCTGTACGAGAGTTCTGTACGAAGAATGGGATTTTAATGATTGCAGATGAAGTACAATCAGGTAATTGTAGAACAGGGAAGTACTTTGCTTCTTCTTATTGGGCAGAGGCTGGTGCGGCACCAGATATTATTACGACTGCAAAATCCCTAGGTTCTGGAATGCCAATTAGTGCTATTACTGCTCGTACAGAGATTATGGATGCAGTGATACCAGGCACAATAGGAGGAACGTATAATGGGAATCCACTTGCTTGTGCTTCTGCCTT
>JAWXVF010000148.1:0-5962 GCA_044425555.1 Eubacteriales bacterium | reverse complement strand
ATTACAGTTTATTGCTTGATGTTTAGCAAATCTGCAGCATATTTTCGTAGAAGTAACCCACGAACTATGGTGCAAAAAACAGGGAAACTTACCATTTCTTCTTTGCATAAATCCCCCCAGTGTGAGTAATTTGTGCCAGATACCACAGATTTGACCGTTTTATAAAATTTTTGGATTAAATAATTATACTAATAAAATTTAATAAGTTTAGAAATCTCTTGTAATTAAAAGGAATTTCTGCTATAATATCAATATGAAAGGATGTGTTCACTTGAAAGGATCAGAAATTAAACTTGCCGCTTTTATGCAAGGCAGTAACAAACGTTTTGCTATTCCAGTTTATCAGCGTAATTATGATTGGAAAGAGGAAAACTGCAAACAACTCTTTAACGATCTTGTGAAAACAACAAAGTTAGAAAGAAATAGCCATTTTTTTGGATCTATTGTGTCTGTTTTTAATCCAGAAGGAGCCAATGAAGAGTTTTTACTCATTGATGGACAACAACGATTAACCACTGTTTCACTCTTACTTCTAGCAATGTACAAATTGATTTGCGAAAAAAAAGTAATTCCCATACGAGGAAGTTTAGGTCAACAAATTTACGAAGAATATTTGGTAGATAAGTGGCAGGATGGAGAGGGACGCATTAAGCTAAAACCTGTAAAAAATGATAGTCTTGCATTAGAAAAATTATTTGGAGATCCTATTGAATTTTTCAAAGACTCTAATTTGACCATCAATTTCAACTATTTTTATCAAAGAATACAACTGGAAGAAATCACAATAGATCAACTATTTGATGCCTTTCATCGTTTAGAGATGATTACTATTGTCCTAAATCAAGAGGATAATCCCCAATTGATTTTTGAAAGTTTAAATTCTACTGGTGTCGCTTTGAATGAAGGGGATAAAATTAGGAATTTTATGCTCATGGGCGAAACCAATAAGATACAAGAAAAATACTATGAAAGTTACTGGAATCCAATCGAAGTAGCCACAAATTATCAGGTGAGTTCCTTTATCCGTGACTATTTGTCGGTGAAATGCCAAGCGATCCCATCCTTGCAACGTGTTTACTTGACTTTCAAGGAATACGTGGAAGATGAAAAGAAAGAAATATTGCCATTATTGGAAGAACTATTATTCTATGCAAAACACTACGAAATTTTAGTCAAAGCAAAGACTGATATTCGGAATTTGTCAGCTATTATTTCACGATTAAATCGCATTGAAACCACAGTGGCGAGACCTTTTTTCTTAGAAGTTTTGCGTTTTTGGAAAGAAAATATTTTGTCAGACAATGAAGTAGAACAGATTTTTGCCACCACAGAACATTATATTTTTCGCAGAACTATTTGCAATTTACCAACAAGTAGCCTTAATAAGATTTTTCTCATGTTGCATAAGGAAATCATACGTTTTGATGGTACTTCTGAGCATTATTTGGATAAGTTTTTTTATGCTATCACAAATAAGAGAGAAAGTGGTGCGTTTCCAGAGGATGAGGAGTTTATAAGAGAATTGTCCACTCGCCCAATTTATCGCATGAATTCTAAAAATAAAACGTATCTTTTGGAACGGCTTGAAAATGCTGGTACAAAGGAAGATAAAGACATTTATCGCCACTTAGACCAAGGAGAGTATTCTATTGAACACATCATGCCACAACACCTGAATGCTCCTTGGGTGCAAGATTTAGGAGAAGATTATGAAGAAATCCACGAAAAATGGGTAGATAGACTAGCAAATTTAACTCTCACTGCTTATAATAGTGAATATAGCAATCGACGTTTTCAAGAGAAAAAGAACGCTAAAAACGGATTTTTGCACAGTGGAATTCGTATGAATCAGAAGATTGCCCAGTACGAACAATGGGGACTGATGGAGTTAGAAGAACGCAATGAATTTCTTTTAAAACAAGCTATCAGTATCTGGAATCGACCAATTTCTTCCTATATACCAGCAGAGATGCCTCTGGATAGCTGTAATTTATTGGATGATATTGACCTAACTGGGAAAAAATTAACCGCATTTTCTTATAAAGGTGTACAACAGCCTGCTTCCTCATGGATTTCTATGTATGAACAAATTCTTCGTCAACTTCACAGCGAGGATAGTTCTGTTCTTCGTAAACTTGCGAAATCAAAAGAAGAGTTTTGGAATTATTGTATTAGGGACGTACCCGAAAAGTTTAGAAGTTCCATTCCTTTTGATAGTGAAATTTATTTAGATAAACACACAAGCACTCAGTTTAAAATCACTATTTTAAGAAAGGTCTTTCCGTTGTTTCAAGCTGAAGCAGAAGATTTAGTCTTTTTTATTCAGCCTACAGATGATGTGGCTGAAGAGTTGGGGCGTTATCAGTTGCGAAGAGAATACTGGGAATTTGCGTTAAAACAGATTCACCAAATCCATGGAAATGAGATTTTTAGTAATACAAACCCAACAAAAAGCAGTTATATTAGTGGTTTTTTTGGTTTAGCTGGCTGTAATATCAGTTGTGTTGCCAATTATGAGGACGGAAGAGTAGAACTATATTTAAAAAGAGCTACTATTCAAGAAACAGAGCAACTTTTTCACAAATTGTATCGTAACAAACAAGAAATTGAAGGGAAAATTGGCACAGCTCTCACTTGGAGGGAAGTAGGTAAATTAAAATCTGCTTCAGTTATTTTCACATTAGAAAACAGTGGAATCAGTAATAGAGAAAATTGGGCAAGCATGGCAGAGTTCCATAGTAATTGGAGCAAAAAATTCTATGATATTTTAGTACCTTATCTACGATAGCCCATAAATAATGCTAATCCTGTTTCACATGGCTGGAGCTAAATTTTCTTATACACGTCTACTGTTTTTCTCTGAGGCATTTGTACATCTAGGATCCCATCTACGTCCATGATTTCAACACGATTCACAGAAAAACAGTTATCAATGGTCACATTTGCCATTGCTTTCATAGTAGAATCAGGGTTTTCATTGATTTTTGTCACAAGAACATCCAGAATCTTCGGATTCACTTGTGTATTTTCGATGGGGTCGGCTACACTCATGTCAATGCCAATTTCCGAACAATAGGAATAATATGCTTCCATGTTCAGTTGACTTGGAAACTCGTTGTCAAACATACTTAGAATCGCATTATTCTCTCTTGTTGGCAAAGTCACTCGTACTTCTTCTGGGGTGTCACCAACTTTTTCAAACTTAATCCCTCGAATACTGAGGGAATTGTCAATAGTTGCTGAACAATATCCTCGTATTTTGCCAGAGTCATAAATAGAATTTATTGTAATATCAATTTTCGGCATAAATTTCTCCTTTTACAGTTCCACAAACTCAATTTACCAAAAGTCCTCTTCTGTGAGTTCATCGAATAATTTCATAAAATGTTCTCGCCCTTTGGGGGTTACCAGTGTGCAAGTTCCTGCATAGTTATGAGTGAAAAACTCCTTCATTTGAAACAAACCACTAAGCACGTAAGGCTGATATGGTCGCAAATCACCTCTTGTACTGCGATATAGATAGCCTTTTTCTAATAAAATTTGAATGAATAAGGTCGGTTTCACATTTAGTTCTTTTGCAGTATCACGAAAATTCAACAAAGAATTGCCATCAATGAATCGATTGTAAACATCCACTTTTGGCTTTGCTTCGTCAAGTTCTTTTTGCAACTTTCGATTCTTTTCCACTTCTGCAAGAAAGCCGTCCATGGCTTCTTTGAACTTATAGGGGTCATTAAAAATATTTGCCACGGTGTCTTTGGTGAGATATATCCCATGCTTTCGGATGCTGGGGAGGACTTCAGTAAACAGCCACGATTCAAAGCTCTCTGCTGCGGGCAATTTGCTCTTGATGATCAGACGGTATATATCTGGCTCATATATCCAAGAAAACTCTTGTTCACCACTAGATGTGGGGGCGTACCGTTTCAGTACGCCCCTACAATGTCGCTGTAGTGTCCCACGAATATTTGAATACCCTAGTGCTGTCGCCACATCGCTGGTACCACAAGGGCACTTCCGCTGGTCGCACAACAAAAGCACATCACTATTCTCATCCAACATAGTTCGCACTTCCCCAAATTCTGGGTTTTGGAAAATCTGCATTTTATTTGATTCTTCCATATTTACCTCCAATTTTTCTAATTTTTTCAGAACGCAAAAAAGCCCCACACCATAAGATGTGAGACTTTCTTACTATTCAAATTTTGTTTACAGGTATCCGTTGCCATTGTTCAAATAAAAAGAACAAATCGCATACATACGGTCATACTGACTTTGTTGTTGCTGTTTTTCCATAAAATCCACAGGTATCACCTCATTTCACTGGGATTTATTCATATTTTACGAAAAATCATTACTCACTTTTCACTTTTCAAGCCATAGGTGTCATCCCTTGTTCCTCTTGTATTTCTTCCAAATTCCTCATCATCGCTTCCATCATGCCAGAATCTCCATCATACCCCAGGGCACCCTCTCTTGCCCTGACGGGCAATTCACCTCGTAAATCACCATACCTTTATCCGTAGAAGCATATTGTTTTCCATAGAGTTGGGACTCCCCATAGCCTTGATAATCTACAAAAGAGCCAATATCCTCATCTATTTTAGTGGTTTCCTTCTCACAAACAAGAAAAAAACCGAGTTCTTCTGGAGTTTGGACACTTGGAACAAATTCCAATTCTTCTGTCAAAACAGCAGAACAAACTTCACACACTTCTCGCAAAGTATCCACTTTTAGTTCAGAACAATACAACTTCAGCTGTGAAATCTGGTCACAAGTTCCAAAATCATAAAACTCTGCCACATAACTAAGTTCATCAAGTTGGTCCCCTGTTTCGATATAAGATAAATCGAAATTAACGAGAACATTGTCTTTTACAGGGATAATCTGGTGTATTTCCGATACTTTAAGCTCACTATTGCTTTTTACACCTCTATTGTAATTACTTCTGTTGTTCAAGGCGATAGTATACCTCCGTACACTTACCTTAATCGCATTTGCTGAGAAAAAAAGCCGTAGAAGTTTTAACCTCCACGACTTAAATTCATCTTTTATTTTTTTCTTTTAAGTGTTCTGCCATTTGGTAAATTATATCAATATCCTGCTCATCTACCCCTGTAGATTTAGTGTTTCTGTCGTTTTCATCCCTAGCAAATAATCAGTAGAAATCTGGAAAAATTTAGCTAGTTGTATAATATACTGTTTTCCATAGAGTTGGGACTCCCCATAGCCTTGATAATCTACAAAAGAACCAATATCCTCATCTATTTATCATTGTAAATTTTCGTAGTAACGCAACATCTTTTCTTTTATTTTTGATAAATCATTTTCATTTAGATTTATTTGGATACACTCTGAACACAAACCTATTTCATTTAGCGAGATTTCTTTTAAGATACAATGATTATCTTTCTCATACATACATAGATTATTTCCACAAATCATAGCACGACACCTCCATCCTTAATACAGTATTATTATATCACAGTTAATAAATGTTGTATATAGAGAAATTGTATTTATCTTAAAAAATGGTATACTTAATATAAGGGTGGTGTTAATTTGAAAGAAGAACATACTGAAAAATATAAGAAACTAGGTCTTAAAATTTCCTACTATCGTAAATTAAGAGGTCTTACTCAGGAAAATCTAGCAGAAAAAATAGGGAAAACTACATCCTACTTAGGGCAAATTGAAGCTCCTAATATCATTCGTGCAGTTTCTTTGGATACCTTGTTCGATATTGCTCAGGCTTTGGAAGTGCAACCAAAGAAATTTTTAGATTATGACGATGATTAAATCGCTGTTCTATAGGAACAGCGATTTTTTCACTCTGTGTAGCATTTGTAACTCAACAGACCTCTTGTACTTCTTTCCCAGTAGCAGGAAACTCAGCTTCTGCCGAAAGTCCAGTCTGTTCACTGAATAATATCGTTCTCATCTTACCTCCGTTCTGGATTTC
>JAWXVF010000147.1:0-6035 GCA_044425555.1 Eubacteriales bacterium | reverse complement strand
AGTTATAAAATAAAACATACATTTTTTAAATATTTTATAAATTGTTGATTCTTCTCTTTCATTTGTATACATCAAGCGACACTCCCTATATCATAACATGTTATTTCAAGTTTAATTCTAAACAGTATACATTAAAAAATAAGGAAACTCACAAAAAATATGTGAATGGTTGAAAATTAGGACAAAGGGTTATTTTTATGGGAGAAATTGGTATCTGCATATATAAAATTAACTTTAATGATAGTATTCCTAATTGGCAGTTGCATTTATAAATACTATCATTTATAATAAATTGATATTTTAAATACAATTAAAATAAGTAGTATTAATGTATGTAAAAACATAACTTATTTAACATAATAGAACTAATCAGATTCAAAATGATCAAATAGCAAGAAAGTGAGGATATTACTATGATAGAAATTGCCATTTGTGATGATAATTTAGAAGAAGCAAACATACTAGAAGCATTATTAAGCCGATATGCCGAAGAAAAAAACTACAACTTTCATATAACTACATACACCAATGGCTTTTTATTCTTAGATGCATTAGAGAAAAATTTTCACATTTGTTTTCTAGATATATTTATGCCTGCATTTTCAGGTATTGATACAGCAAAAGAACTAAGAACCATTGATAAAGATATGCATCTTGTTTTCTGTACCTCTTCCAAAGACTTTGCATTAGATGGCTATACACTGCAAGCTAGTAACTACTTAATAAAACCAGTAGAACCTAATACACTTTTTGTAGCTGTTGATGAAATTATGAGAAGAATTCATAAAGAAAAAAAGCAAAAATTTTCTATACTCACAGTAGATGGATTACAATTAATCTCTACTGATACTATTTCTCATGTAATACCTGATGGGAATTATTGTAAAATCATTCTTCAAGATAATAGCATCATTTCCTGTAGACTTAGCTTTATCCAAATGACAGAAAATCTCTCCAAAAATCATAACTTTGCAGTAATTAATCGATCTGCATTATTGAATTATGATGTTGTAGTAGGTATGGAAAACGGTAAATTTATACTTACTAGTGGTGTGAAAATTCCAATTCCTAGACGTAAAAAGAAAGAAATTACACAAAATTTTTTAGATTATAGTATGGAAAAATAAAGGATGTACTTATGGAAGAAGTAATCGATTTCTTAGAATTTTTTACAAAATTACTATATGGGACTCATTTAAGTGCAGCATTTTCTGGACTTACTTTTGGCAATAATAAAAAAAAGTATCTTACACTAATGGCTATGGTAATATTGTTACAAAATATCGGTTATTTATTGGTAGGAGAGAGTACTGTCACTCATATTTATCCCTTTTTAATACACATTCCAATTATTATCTATCTATACAAAAGAGCAGAGGTTCCACTACTTCACGGTTTTATGGCACTTATACTTGCTTTTCAGCTATTAACTTGCCGTATTTGGTTAGGTGGATTTTTCAGTTTCATTACCGTTCATACCCCATTTGCTCATAATTGCTTTACTGTTTTATTTAGTATTCCACTTGCTTTTTTCCTTGGTAAATATCTTGCACCACCTATTGCTAAATTAAAAAGTGAATCTAAGATTATGTTAACAGTGTCCTTTATACCCATTACTTACTATATTTTTGGCATGATACACTATATTTGGGGAATTTATGCTTTTGATTCTGTAGAAACTTTTGAATATTTATTAAATTACATAGATGGTTGGTTTATTCTTGTATTTATTGTATACACTGTTATATCAATGGGCATTTTTAATGAAAAGAAACAGGTGGATATAGAACGTGCTGTATTATTTAATATACAAAATCATACAGCAGATAATTTGAAACAACTTCATAAACAATATGAACTAGAACAATTACAGAAGCATGACATGCGACATCATGGTAATTATTTATTATCTTTATTACCAGTAGGCACCGATGAACGTATCACAGACTATATTCAATCAGTTCTCATTAATCAAAAATTTTCACCTCTACTTCTTAGTAATAACGAAAGTTTAAATCTAGTGCTCAATCATTATAAGAAAAAAGCCGATGAATTTGACATCCTATTTGAAATTCAAATAGAAGTGGTAGACTATTCTAGTTTCTCAACCATAGATTTATGCACTTTATTATCAAATGGATTAGAAAATGCAGTGAATGCTTGCAAAGAGTTGTCACAAGAGAAGCGTAATATTTCTTTGAAAATGAGAACAAACAATAGTACTCTGTCTATAGATTTGCGTAATACTTTTTCCAAACAACCACAGTTTGTGGATGACTTACCTATCACCATAGAAGAAGCACACGGTTATGGTACTAAAAGTATGTTACGTATCTGTGAAAAGTATAATGGAATTACACGTTTTTGTGTGATTGAGAAGAAATTTTGTTTTCAAACAGTACTACAAAATGAAAAAATATAAGTGATAATGAATGAAACTTTTTATCTTTGATTATAGAAGTGTTAATTTACGATAGATATTTTACTAATAATTTGGTACAATAAGGAACATGAAATAAAAAAATAGAATAAAGAATGTTTTAAATGAAAGGACTAATACAATATATGAAATTTATTACAACAATAATCGTATCACTATGTATGATAACTCTAATAGGATGTGGAAATACAACTACAGAAAGCGAAAGTAATCCTTCCATAGAGAACAATGAATTGGTTAATGCACAAGAGGAAGAAAGCACTTTGGAACAAATAGAATTATCAGATAGTATTCAAGTAGCCATTGATATTGCAGAGTATGGTACTATTACATTAGAATTAGATGGTATCACAGCACCTATCACAGTAGAAAACTTTGTGAATTTGGCATCCAATGGTTTTTACGATGGACTTACATTTCATCGCATAATCACAGGATTTATGATGCAAGGAGGTTGTCCTCTTGGTATAGGAACCGGAGGCAGTGATACTACTATTAAAGGGGAATTCTCAAGTAATGGAGTGGAGAATTCTATTTCCCACGTACGTGGTAGCGTTTCTATGGCACGATTACAATTAGCAGATAGTGCTAGTAGTCAATTCTTCATTGTTCATGAAGATAGCACTTTTTTGGATGGTGATTACGCTACCTTTGGACATGTAATTAGTGGAATGGAAATTGTAGATACTATCTGTGAAAATACATACGTAGAAGATAATAACGGAACTGTAAAGGTAGAGAATCAGCCTATAATTACTACAATTAGAATCTTGGAATAAGTGTATTCTAGTGATATAGATACTTGAATGAGTGGTATGAGGAGACTTAAATGGCAGAAATCAATTATAGTATGGTGCAAAAAGTGTTAGATAGTATGGCAGAATATGAGAGAAAAAGTATTGGATTAAAAATAGTTTCCAAAGAGGGTATCGGTGTTACAGATTCTAAATTTGGAGGAACACCATATGTTCCTCGTAGCGTAAATAGTATTCCAACTACACGTAAGGGTACTTTCCTAACTCTATTAGCACAATTTAACTTGTTGCAATTGCCAAAAAATATTTTTCCTGCGAATCAAGGCATTTTACAATTTTTCATTGATGGTGATGATGATATAAGTGGTGCGGATTTTGATAATTGGGCAAATAATGATGGTTTTCGAGTCTTATTTTATTCGGCAATAGAAGAAGATTATCTTACTTGCCATGAAGTGAAGGCACTATATCAAGATTACAAACCAGAATATCTACCAATAACAGAGGGTGAATGGGGTATTGCATTTACAGAAAAGGTAGAGGGTCTTGCTTACACTGATTATCGTTTCGATGATATATTTATTAGTAAGTGGAATGAATTATATCAAGACAATCCTATTTCTTATCTCTATGATGACTTGCCAGATGAATTATGTACGCAACTATTTGATGCCATACATGGTTTTGACCATAAATTGTTAGGATACCCAGCATTTACACAAAATGATCCTAGAGAATATGATAAGGAATATAGAGAATATGAGTTGTTGTTCCAAATGGATAGTGAGAGTGGAAAAGAGTTATCTTATGATATAATGTGGGGTGATTCGGGTATCTGCAATTTTTTTATTCGTCCTGACGATCTTGTAAAGTTAGACTTTTCTAAGGTTGGTTATAATTGGGATTGCTATTAAGTATGTTAGACTGTTTTGATAAGTTCTTCTTTCATCAGTAAAATAAAGTATAAACAAATGCCAATGGTAATAAAGAAGAACTCGTTATTTGATTCAACATATCCTACATAGCAACTTTTAGCAGAACTATTTCCTATTTTCCCATAATTATTCTAGATCCTGTATACTCATTTTATCTAATGCAGATTGTTGCTCTTGTTTTTTCTTTTCAATATGGTTCGTTGTAAAATAGATTCCAAACATCACAGCTGATATTATAATTGCATAAGGTCCCACTAAAATAATAAAGCAAGCAACTATAATAGGTAGTATGCGTGCCACCTGAGACTTCTTTTTGCATAGGTATAATTCGGCGAGAAATAACATGATTGGTACTAATGTAAATAAACTAATTACAAAGATAGAAACATTCATTGATGACTCCATATCTTAAGCTCCTTTTGTTTTCTTATATTCGTTAATTAATATCTTAGCAGTATCAAAATCTAACTTATCATCAACCGCTAATTTTTTAATAAGGGAAATATACGGCTCATTAGTGTTGTGATCGGCTATTTGAATTTTCTGAATTAGCTTATCAAGGCGAAGTCGTACCGTAGGATAGGTAACCCCGTATTGGTTTGCAATTTCTTTTAATGAGCCGGATGCAAGTATAAATTTTTTCATAAAAATAATATCTTCCTCCTCTAATCCACCAATCCATTCGGGGATTACATTTATTGACATACAAACACCTCCTTTAATAATATTCAATATAACAATAAATATTATTAAAGTCAATACTTTATTTTTATAGAATAAAAATAAAGTTTACTTATATTGAGTAAATTTTTGTGTCATAGATTTGTTTTTCTTCTATGTGCATTGACTAGATTAATAGTATCTGATAGAATGAACTTATATGATATATACATTAAGTTCGGAGAAAGGATATTTATGGAGATTATTATTAGCAATAGTTCCAATAAGCCCATATATGAACAGATTTCCTCTCAGATAAAAGCTATGATTATGTCTGGTGAATTAAATACAGGAGATCCAATTCCCTCTATGCGAGGGCTTGCAAAGTTGATTCATGTGAGTGTTATTACTGTACAAAAAGCTTATGAGGATTTACAAAGAGATGGTTTTATTGAAACAACTGTTGGACGAGGAAGTTTTGTTTCTGCTAGAAATAAAGATTTTATTAAAGAAGAACAGCAAAGATTAATTGAGGAACAACTAGTCAATGTAGTAGATCGTGCAAAAATGAATGGTGTTTCTCTAGAGATGTTATTAGATTTGACAAAAATATTTTATGAGGGGGAATAATAGGAAGAAATAGAAATGATTACATAGTATACTTGTAATAGGTTCTAAAAAGAAATCGCATAATAACTTTATTCTTCGCATACATTGTAAAAACAAAGTGTTCGAGGGATTATTTTGAAAGATTATATTGAAGAAAGAGCCGTAGAGATTGCATATTATATGATAGAAAATCAAGTAACTGTAAGGCAAGCAGCAAAGAAGTTTGGAGTGAGTAAATCAACCATACATATGGTAGTAATAAAAGAGAATGGTTTTGGATTGTGGTAAATTAGGGATTAATGGAGAAGTATTTAAGGAGTTGTCCAATATATATGTAGCAAATATAAGAAAATTATATATAATTATGTCATTTATCGTCTAGCTAGTTTATCCTTATTATGGTATTCTATTTAAAAGGTATTAAAGATAAAAGAAAAATTCATATTACTAAAATAGAAAAGCAAATTAAAAGGAGGATTTAGATATGGCAAGAGGTGGAGGTGGAGGCTCTCGCAGTGGTGGAAGTGGAGGTTCTCGCAGTAGTGGAGGAAGAAGTAGTAGCTCAAGTTCTCGAGGCGGTAGTTATGGAGGAGGTAGTTACAGAGGAAGTAGCTATGGAGGAAGTTATCATAGAAG
>JAWXVF010000146.1:0-6067 GCA_044425555.1 Eubacteriales bacterium | reverse complement strand
GACTATTATAGATACGAAAGACATTTTTATCATCATCATAAATAATATCATAAATATTCCCTTGATAAGAGATTACAGGATATCCATTTACATTTTTTGATTTTTCTACAGTCATTCCCAATGAAGTTAAAATAGGTACTAATTGTATCATTAATTCATCATAAGGAACTTTACGTTCTACCGCATATTCTATTAAGGGAATCCGATATACAATTGATTTTAATATCTGTGATTTCAATACCCACCCTATAAACACACCTGAAAGTATCCCTATAACAAATGCAGTAAATCCCGCTTTTACACCAAATATCAAACCTAATGTTGCACCTAAAACCCAATAAACACAATCATACTTCCTTCCCCCATCATTAATTGGTTCTGGAGATGTTAAAATTAACGGTTCTTTACTTTTCATAGTCTACCTCTTTTCTTAAGTTGTTTCTCGTTTACAGTTTTAAATTTCATTTAGATATCTTTTATATTCATACAACTATTTTTACTCTTACTTTTTATTAATAAAATAAACCTCCACACAAGCCATATAGGCGTCCCAAAACCACACCATAATCCTACAATTGTAATAATCATTTCATTATAGTATTCTAACCCTAGCAAAATTGCCATAATCAAAAACGTTATGATATTCGTAAGACCTAAGATTTTACAATACAAATAACCCCTAGATACAGGTTGACTCACTTTATAATAAAGCAGATCAACTCTTCTCAGAGCATCCGATGTTTTTATATCCGCAGTTTCCTCAAATTGTTTTATCATATCTTGACGTTTCTCTTGGGATTTCATTCCCATTAACTTTGTTTTTAATAAATCAATTTGTGCATGGTCTTCATGTGCTAATCTAGCTTCCAATTCATCTGCATATAACACCCCTTTATACGTTCTTTCTTCTAACATATTATTCTTTTCCAGATGTTCCTGCTCTAATTTCTGATTCGTAATACGTTCTTCTATTTCTGCCTTTTCTTTTAATAAACGTTCTTGCTCTAGTTTCACTTGCTCTAATTGTACATCTACCTTGGAAGAGAGTACCTCCCCATTTTTCATTCCACATTCAGGACAAAAAATCCCTTCTTGAAATTCTATACCACACTCAATACACTTCATAGCTCGCCTCCTCACTTGCTACATAAGTTACTTTTCTACCACAATAATTGCAAAATTTTATATTCCTATTTATCTTTTTTCCACACCCAACACAATACATGGTGTCTACTTTCACCTTACTTTTGTTACTTACAGATTCCATAGTCTCTTGTTGTACATTTCCTTGTGGCATAGTTTCTTGTTGTGTAGCTTTTGATTGTGTATCTTCTTGCTGTACAGATTCTCGTTGTATATTCTCTGGTTTCTTAAAATGGTATTTATTTGTCGCTTGTTTCCATTTTCTAAATAAGGAATCTTTTAATTCAAAAATCCCACTCATATCTTTCGTACGTATCCATTTGATTAAATAAAACAAGACAATAATTATAACAATAACAATAGCAATTACGAAAATAATACTAAATAAAGAAGCTAGTATTGATAATAAAAAACCAAAGATTCCAACTAATATTTCTCCCATCAATGCAATTTCAATACCAGCCAAAAACATACACCAAAACAATTCTTTTAACATCTCCCTAAATGGGTTTCCAAAATATACGATTCCAAATATTTTATGATATAACCACCAATTAAATCCTGTTAAAAACAACACACCAATTGCCATTATTAGATTCATCTCATTTTCCTCCTTGGTTTACTTCATGCTACAATTTATTTTATTTCTTGTACCTCAATTTTTCTATATTCGCTTAAGTCAATTATAGCAATACTTTAGTATTTTGTAAATACTAAAGTATTGGACATATTATATACATAAGAACCTATAAGAAAACCTTAGCACCAATCTTTATTTGAGTTTTAAAGGTTCCCTATTAGATTGGAGGAAATATGCTAGGAGAGCAGATTAAAGAATTAAGGCAATCTCACAAAATGAATCAAGTAGAACTTGCTAAAGACCTAAATGTAACCAAACAAAGCATTAGCAATTGGGAAAATAATAATATTCTCCCTTCTGTGGAAATGCTTCGTAAAATTGCCATTTATTTTTCCTGTAGCACCGACTATCTACTAGAAATGAATAATAGTTCAATTACATTAAATCTTACGGAATTAACTCTTGAGCAAAATGCTAAAGTGCAAGAACTTGTGAAGGATTATAAAAGACTCAATGAATATGAGAAATATTTTCACCAAAAGAAAGAGAAACGTGATTACTAATAACTCACGCTTCTCTAATATAATCTAATAATTTCACTTTGTTGTCTTTACTATACTTTCTAAACGACTCATAGTTTGTTCCTTAGTATCTTCTGATATATGAGAATATATATCCATAGTTGTTGTTATTGTAGAATGTCCTAATAATTCTTGTACTACCTTCATGGACTCACCACTATTAATTAAGATAGAAGCGAATGTATGTCGCATATCATGAAATCTACACTTTCTAATCCCTGCACGTTCTAACATAATATGAAATCTCCGTAAAACCTCTCTAGGATCTTCATAACTTCCATCCTTACGTGCAAATACCATGTCCTTATCTACATAAATATCAGCATACTCTATTTTAATCTCTTCTTGTCTTAACTTATGAATCTGTAATGCTTTAATAGCTTCCTCACATAGTGGTATTTTACGAATACTTTTCTTAGTTTTAGGTTCCATTAATACATACTCTATTTTTCGTTCTCCATTCCCTTTAATTCTACAGAGATTATTTTTTACATATAACACCTTATTTGCAAAATCTACATTTTTCCATTGCAAGGATAGAATTTCACCTTTTCTCATTCCTGTATATATTTCTAGCACAATTAAAGCATACATCTCTTTATCTTTTACATACTCAATTAATTTTCGCACTTCTTCTATGGATAGAGGTTCTATTTCTTCTTGCTCCTGACGTGGTAATACTGTAAAATCATTTACATTTTTCGATATTAATTCATTTTTATATGCCTGCTTCAAGGAACTTCCAATTATAGTATGTATATATTCAATTGTACGTGGAGATAATTTTGATCCATTTTCATCACCTACCAATTTACTATTATAAAACTTCTGCAACGCATCCGTTGTAAGTTTATCTAATTCCGTCTTTCCTAAAGATTGACCATTTATATGTTTATTAATATTCATCATATAATTATCATACGTAGTTTGCTTTAACATAGGTTTCTTATAAGATTCCATCCATTGCATCATCCAATCTTGAAATAGCAGAACCTTTTCCCAACACTTTTCTTGATTACTTTCTAACTCCTTTAATTTCTGTTTCACTAATTTTTGTGTACTTGCATATACGTATTTTCTCTTCACTCCATCAATAGTTTCTATATAAATAGAACCACACCATCTACCATCTTGCCTTCTATAAATAGAACCTTCACCATTACTTCGTTTCGCCATAATTAATTACCTCCAACAAAAAAGTCGCTATTTCTAGCGACTTTTTAACCATTTACATATTCACATTTTCTTCAATCCATCGTTCTAATGCCAATTTGGGAATAACCTTACGATTTCCTAACTCCAATACTGGCAACTTTCTTTCTTTTACTAATTGATATGCATAACTCTTGCTAATACCTAGTACAGCTGCAACCTCTTTTACATTATACATTAATTTTTCCATTCGTTACTTCTCCTTCCATTTTGTATTTTACATTTTAGTTAGGAAGATGTTTTTTTTCAAATATTACAGTATCCTTTTCTGTACCTTTTTGACATTCATAGTCCAAACCGATATACTCTAATATTGTTGTCATATCCTTCTTAGAAAGTGTATTTCCTTTTCTCTCAATTGCATTCGTTGAAACATTAGCTTTAGTTGCAACGTAAAGAAATAATTTTTTATTCTCAGATTGAATAGCAACCCTTTCTTCTTTTGTTATTTCTTTATCTAAATATTGACTCAATAACTCTCTCATTTTTAATTTTTGTTCCTCGTCATACGATACTATAGAACTCTCTAAATCATCTTCTGAAATTCCTAACCATCTACCTTGCATTTTATATAATGCCATTTTATCATTTTCTAAATCATGAATCAATTTCTGATAAAATGCAAATAAATTATAAACTTTACCCACTGAAAAACTATTAAAATATAATACTCCATCCAACTCACAACACACGGTTCTTAATAATTCATATTTATTAGCTCTTTCTAAAATTCCTTCTAAAACGTATGATTGCTTTACATAATAAGGAGAAGCATTTGGAATATAAGTATTTACATTTACCATGCTACGTCCCAGATGTAACTGGTAACTTCCTATAGGAGGCAAATTATGACGAATACATTCTATATAATCAGATATTTTATATAACCTCTCTAACCGCCTCTTATACACAACAATATCTTGTAACAAGTGAAAGACTTTTACAGTCTCATTCTCAACTCTCTTTCTACCTATCATTTGAATAAAACTTTCTTCTGTATCCGTTTCAAGAACAACATTACGTAATTCTTCATCATGAATAGATACTCCATTATCTAAAACTGAAGTAGCTATTATTACTCTAGCTTTCATAGCATCCTTTGTAGTTAATTCTTTTACATCCTCCTCTATACTCTCATCTGTTCGAAATCCAGAATCAAAAATAGTCACATTTACACTTGGATCAATACCCTCTATCATTTGCTTTAATTCTTTACACCTACTTTTATCATTTAAAAATATTAGCCATTTACTATCTATATCTGCCTTAATATAATCAATTAACATAGCACTATTCGCTAGTGGCGAATAACTTATATAACTATAATCACGATCTATTGTATATGGAAATTCCTGAAATTTTCTAGTAATATCTGCATTTTCAATATTTTCAGGATTCAGCCTCTTGTATTCTTGCTCATATATTTCATTATAATTCTCAATTGAATTTTTTATATACGTTTCCATATTCTTCATAGTAGCCGACAGGAATATACGAACACTATTTAAGCTATGAACGAGTAATGCATTCCAACAATAATATGTATTTGCATTAAATAATGCATCTTCATAAAAATAATGACATTCATCAAATATAATATAATCATATCTTTTTCTCAAATGAATAATATCGCCATTTTTAATTCCTTTTTCTACTTCTTGATAGGTATAAATCTCTAAATGGTTTCTTGCAAATACTCTCAGTTCTACTTGTATACTCATACTTTTTTCATTTAACTTTTTCTCTAATTGTTCCTTTAAAATCTTGCGATTTACTAAGTATAATATCTTTTGATTTTTATAAATTGCATGAGTCAATAATTTTTCAAAAATAAATGTAGTTTTACCACTTCCTGTTGGTGCATCAATTGTTATTATGTCACCTGGAAAATTATCATATTTCGAATCATACCAATTATTCCGATTAAATCCTTCTCTTTTCGAATTTAACAACTCATTACTAGCAGAAAAATACCTCTCCCTTCCAGTTAGCCACCATTTATATTCCTCTCCAATTTTATCACTTATAAATTCTTGCTTTTTTTCTTCCTGTACGGTTACGTTGATTGTATTACTCATCATCTTCTCCTTTTGGTATTTTACATTATTATATATATGACTTTTCCAATTTCCAATTTTTGTAAGAGCCAATTTTATCCTAATTATCGCAGTAATTTCACCATTATACTAGAAATAAGTTCTCTACAAGTATCATTATTATATATGGCTATCTTATACCAATTCCTAGTTGCTGTCAAAATAGATGTCAAATCTTTTCCTAACATCTTTCCTAAAGGAATCCCACACACAACAAAAAAACTCCAACCCTCTATTACCAAGGGTTGGAGCCTTTACTCTGCGGATGACAGGAATCGAACCTGCACGGTCTCCCACTAGATCCTAAGTCTAGCGCGTCTGCCAGTTCCGCCACATCCGCTTACCGTGATTATGTTTACCATAACCACGAATTATATTATACTACTAATCAGAGTCAATTGTCAAGCTATTTTATTCAAAAACTTTCATATCTCTTCTAGTAAGTTCTTGCGTTT
>JAWXVF010000008.1:0-38893 GCA_044425555.1 Eubacteriales bacterium | reverse complement strand
ACCTTATATAAGAGAAGGTTGAATAAATCTCCATTCTTGTAGAAATGCTCAAAAACAATAACATTTGCAAAAGATATACCACAAAAGTAACAAGACCTGTAATCATTGCAGCTCCAAGTTTAGACAAGACGATTTCATGCTCTGTCACTGGAAGTGTATTCGTAAGATATCCTTCTTGACCAAAGACACCTTTATAGAAGCGACTAATAATTAAAATAACTGCAACAGGTAAAATAGCAGCAATTGCCAAGATTCCTACAATAAGCACCGTGGCAAGCATACTCTTCCATATTCCACTACTAATGCTAGTAGATACTGAAAATACTGAATCCTGCATTATGAAAGATTCACTAAGAGGCTCGTAACACAATACAAGAATCCCATTCCCTATAGCTAAGATGGTTCCAATCAAATAAAGGGAACCACATGTTTGAAAGAACATCTTTAAATCATATTTCATTAATTTTCCTAACATCTGTATACCTCCCTAAAGTATTCATCTACACTTTTCCCATGTTCCATACGAATCGCATCTACACTAGATACTAATGCAATATTGGATTGATTAATAAAGATTACATCCTCTAAAATATTCTCAATATCTGATATTAAATGGGTTGAGATTAAAATAGAAGCTTGTGGATTATAATTTTGAATAATGGTATTTAAAATATAATCTCTTGAAGCCGGATCCACTCCTGCAATAGGTTCATCTAATAGATATAGTTGTGCATTACGGCTCATTACAAGAATTAATTGTACTTTCTCCTTCATTCCCTTTGATAAAGTCTTATACCTCGCTTCCACATCTATCTGTAGACTCCTAAGCATTCTTTCTGCCACTTCTTGACGAAAATCTTCATAGAAATCACTAAAATAATTTAAAACCTCTTTTACTTTCCACCCCTCATGAATATAGCTAACGTCAGGAAGATAGGAAACCACACTCTTTGTTAGTGGACCGATTTCATTCCCATTTATACGCACATCTCCTTGATCAGGTGTTAGAATTCCAGCTAATATTTTAATCATCGTGGTCTTCCCACTTCCATTTGGTCCTAACAATCCAATGACTCTACCTGCTGTCATTCCTAAGGTAATTTGATTTAGTGCTACTTTATTACCATATTTCTTCGTTACATTAAGCATCTCAACTAACGCCATCCTTCTTACCTCCTTTTACTAATTCCACTACCTCTTCTAGAGAATATCCTAGTTGGTAAATCTCTGTTAGAAATACTTCTACTTTCTGGCTCGCCATTTCTTCTTTCACTTCTTGCACCCTTGCTTCATTATCTGTTACCATCCTTCCGGATGCACGATTGGTAATCACTAAACCTTCTCTCTCTAATTCTACCAACGCCTTCTGCATGGTATTAGGATTCACTGACGCAATCTCTGCAAGATCTCGAACAGACGGGAACTCTCCTCCTAATTCGTAATTACCTGTAATAATATCCGCCTTTAACCGATTTACAATTTGTACATAAATAGGCTTGTCATTATCAAATTTCCATTTCATTATAACCCTTCCTTTCTTACTTTGCATTGTCGTGTTATTATAGTAATACAGTAATACAGATATGTCAATACGTTCTTCCTTTATTTCGTAAAAAAATCATTTCGTAAAATTTCCATTACGAAATGACCATCTAGTCTTCTATTCAAATATAAATCTACAATGCCTTCTCATCCATATACATTCTAGTAAACTCCTCTACTGGAATAGGTCTTGAATAAAAGTATCCTTGTCCTAATTGACATCCTAATTCATATAGAAGCTTCCCTTGACATTCCTCTTCTATTCCCTCCGCTAAGGTAGAAATACCTTCCAAATCACGACACATGGATAATACGTGTTTTACTAAGGTGTGATTCTTCTTATTCGTCATCAAATCATCTACAAGACTTTTATCAATCTTCACTTCATCTACTTCTATCTGAGCTAAGGTTACTATATTAGAATAGGCACAACCAAAATCATCTAAAGAAATATGGAAACCTTGTTCCTTAAATGCAGTAATCAATGCAGAAGCAACGTTATTTTCTACTAGTCCCACACGTTCTGTTACCTCAATTACCAATAGATGATGTGGCACTTTATAATAGTCACATATTTCCACAATGCAATCCACAATTCCATATTCTTGTAACGTAACACGACTTAAATTTACTGAAATCGGAATGGCTTTTCCTACCCGATTCCACTCTGATAACAATTTGCACACTTCCTCCACCACAAAAATATCTATATGACGAATCACTGACTTTTGCTCATACAATGGAATAAATTCATCTGGAAATACCATCTTCTGATTCGTCTTATCAAAACGACGAATTAATGTTTCTGCCCCATACAAGGAACCATCCTCCAACCTAACTTGTGGCTGTAGATAAATCATAAATTCATCATTTTTTAGATAGGATAATAAATCACCCAGTACTGCATCATGCACTTCATCAAATTCTCGCTTACTAGTATGATAATATTCTTGTTTATTAATATACATAATAGTCTCTGCTTCTTGCAATAACTTCGATAACGTATAATGACCACCTGCCCAAGCATGACCTAATGAGTAATCTGTATTGTTTTGATTCTTCATAGTTGTATGTAGTGTAAATACCTTTTTCTCAAAGATTTCTTTCGCCATATTTGGTGCTAATCCAATAAACTCATCACCTGACATACGGAAGAAATCAAATTTAAAGTATTCCTTCAATTGAGTTGCGGTGTGACATATCAAATCATCACCACCTGAATTCCCTAAATTCTCATTTACATATTTTAGTCCATTAATGTTCACTGAAACCACACCTAAAGATTTAGGTGTATTCTCTCTTAAAGCATTAATATGACTAGAATATCCATTTCTATTGTACATCCCCGTTAATAAGTCTCTATCATTTAACTGAGAAAGTGATTCCATTTTCTCTAGTTGAACCAAGTCATTTTTCAAGAAAAAAGTGACATCTTGCAACAAGCGAAAATCACTCTTATTCTCACGTAAATTGCTTACTATAACCATACCTAACGGCTTCTTATAACCATTCTCAACAACAGATATAATAGCACATTCTAGGGCAAATGCATTTAGCCATTCCCCTGCAAAGGAATTCTCCTCATAATCTATCAATTCTTTAGATACATGAATAATCCCCTTTTCACTTCTTGTATCTAGAAAAGTAAGAAACAACTTAGCATCTATATGGCTACTTAACTCTTGAGCGACTACAATACTCTCATTCTTTCTCCAACTAGTCATACACGGAAACTTCTTACTACTATGTTCTACCAAATAAATATAAGCTTTATCCGATTGATAATATTCACCCAACACACTCAGCAGACCTAACGTACTATCCTCTTGCGTTTGCATGAAGGAAACACATTGACTAAGTGCTTTTTCATATGATAGATATTCTTCTTCTGTTCTTCCCATGATCCCATTCCTTTCACCATAACAAGAGTAAGCCTTTGCTAACTTCCAAGATAGTTCCTTATTAGTAAGTGTATCATAGGACGGTTTTCATTTCAACAAAAATCTAATTTTTCGCAAATTCATCCAAGCTTTTCACTAGTAGGCTTAAATTCCAATTAGATGCTCAATCATTTTTCTTGGCATAGTATTATCATCTGTATACGCCCTTTTTACTTCACTAATAAATGCCTGTAATAATGGAATGTAAACACTTTTATTTTATCATCTATTTCAGACCATTTTGTTTTCTCTTACAAATTAATTGAATAACAATTCACTAATACACCATAAACTCCGTATTCGGATGCACTCTCACTACTATTTGTTCTAGTGTAGGGTGTCCTTCATATAATAGAATCTTTTCTTTTAACTTCCAAAAGAATGTATACAAGTATTCTTGGTGGTACGTATTAAGTGCTGTCATATATAAATAAATTTCTGTAATTTCTTCTCTATGATCCACATTGGTGCTCACCAGAAAATAGTCTTGATCTAAAGTGGTTGTTAGCACAATTTCTCCTTCTTCCATGGTTTCATCATAGACGACTTCTATCTCTGTATGAAAATAGGATTGAAGGGTAAGTGGATTATCTGTACGAAAGTCATATTCTACTGTATACTTAGTAGGATTCCCTTCTAAATAGTCTATAAAATTTTCTTGTTTTAGGCTAAAGAATTCTAGTAATACCACTCCACAACCTACTCCTACAAGGATAGTTGCCCCTAGATAATATACGATTTTTCTCTTTACCTTCACAAATGCTATTCCAAAGGCTAACGTAATTCCCATAAACACAATGGTAAGTCCAATAGCTGGGAATTGTGCAATGGTAAAAATCAAACTAAATCCAAAGAATAAAGTGGAGAACGTCATTGCCATGATAATGCATAACTCAGCCACTTTTTTTGCAATTTTCACAGATTCTTTCCATATGTATTTCACTAATTTAATGCTTCCTTTTATAAGGAACTTCACCATTTCTATTATACTATGTACTATCTTTCTACCTTTTTCTATTATATGCCTAGTAACCTTCCCTATTATGGATTGTCCTGTTTGCTGTGCTTCTTCCTCCCCTAAACTCTTTGCTCTAATCCGTTCCCATTTGAAAAAATTTTTTATTTTCTTTGCCCTATATAGCATTTTATTCTTCACACTTAACAAGACATAGGACTTATCTGATTTGTAAGTATCAAGAATTTCTGATACAAAAAGATCAATGTCACCAAAACCCACTACTGCCTCTTCTTCGCTCATACCATTTGCTATTTTCTCATCAATAGTTATGGTATATTCCTCAATAATATCTAGTCGTTCACTTTCTACTAAACCTGAAAGTTTGTTATCCAAGCTTCTTATAAATCGTTCTTTATTCATCTGTAAACCCCCTTATAAATGTATCCACTTTTGTGTGGAATGCAAGCCATTCATGTTTTAAATTTCTAGTATAATCTTTTCCTTTTGTTGTAATATGGTAATATTTTCTTGGTGGACCTTCGTTTGATTCTTTTAAATACGTATCAAAATATTTCTCATTTGTCAGTCGCTTTAATATGGGATACACCGTTCCCTCTGTTATATCAATCACTTTTGATACTTCCGTTACTAATTCATATCCATACATATCCTTTTTACTCAAACTAAGTAAAATCACCAATTCTAATACACCTTTTTTAAATTGTACGTTCACCCAACTACCTCCACGTATAAGTTACCACACACTACCTTGTATTGTCAAGTACCATATTTTGATTAGTAGTATGCGTGTATAGTTTTCCACAAACACTTACCAGTATAAGCAAAACAATATACCTTAGAAATATTACACGAACCAAGAAGTTAACTATATCTGATATTGCCTATCATCTAGGATATCAAGACCCTTTATATTTTTCAAAGCATTTCAAAAAAGTATTTCATATATCCCCTACGGAATTTATGAAATACTCTTCTGAAAACGGGGAAATTGATGTATTTCGCCCACACATTACTTAAACAATTCGCTTTTTACTCTTGTTTATAAATTAATACTTCTAAATCTTTGATTCTATTGTCTTTATCATCACCATATAGTAAGGTATACCCTTCTGCTTTGATTTGGTCCAACGCAAGGTAAATACTCTCTTGGCTAAAATTCATTAAAAATAAATACTTTACATCTCCACTAGTTCTCTGTGTTCCATGAATTTCAACTGGTAAATTAAACGGCAAAAATGAAGGGATTCCATGTTCTTGTGTTATGTTCTTATACAATTTAGTATAAGTTTCACAATCTAAAGTTGATGTTAGATAATAACCATACCCTTTTTTATAATTGTTTTTAGACAATACTGGCCTATTTTTATAATACTCTTCTTCGTATTCTATAATTGTTTCAGCGGTTTTACATGCAACCACTTCACACAATTCTGTGCAGAGAACTTCACCACGAAAATTCATAGAATTTCCAAATACTTCTTTTGCTTTCACATTTTGGTGATCATAAAGGGAATCCACTTCTAAACTTTCTATTCCCAATACTTGATGTAATCCATGAGGTATACGCTCTAGGTAACATAAATCATTCCGATCCACAACTCCGCTAAACGCTCCTGTAATAAGTGCTCCTCCTGCTGCTACAAATTCCTCTAGCTTTTTATCAAATTCCGCTCTTATCATATATAAATAAGGTGCTACCACTAACTTATAATCAGATATATCACATTCCATATCTATCACATCAATGTTTACTCCTAGTTGCATCAGTGCTTTATAATGTGCAAACAATTGTTCTTTGTATCGAATGCCTGCATTTCTAGGTCCCCTTGAACCTTCTAATGCCCACATATTTTCCCAATCAAATATAATGGCTACATCTGCTTTTGTTTTAGAACCACAAATCTCTTTCACATCTTTTAGAATCTTCCCTAAATTCGCTACATCTTGAAATACTCTAGACTCTTCTGATCTGGTATGATTAACACAAGCACCATGAAATTTTTCCGATGCACCTCTACTTTGTCTCCATTGAAAATATTGTACAGAATCTGAACCATGTGCCAACGCAAAGAGAGAAGATAGAATATTCATCTTAGGTCGTTTTTGCCGACTAATCGGTTGCCAGTTTGTCATACTTGGTGTACTTTCCATAAGTAAAAATGGCTCTTTTTTAATAGAACGCATCAGATCATGGAACATTCCATGATTTAACGCCATATCATAATCCTTATCTTCATGCCATTTCGGATAACTATCCCAAGAGATGACATCTAAATATTCTTTATATTTGAAATAATTTTGAGAATATTCATAATGCATCATATTCGTCGTAATAGGTAATGTTGACCCTGCATCTTTAATGGCTTTTATTTCGTTTAACATAAAATCTATCGTTTGATGCGTTACAAATCTTTGATAATCTAGATTATGTCCATTTACGGAACTATCTCCGTTCTTAGAAGGAGTCACCACTTGATTAAAATCTGTATAGATATGACTCCAAAATGCCATACACCACGCTTGATTTAATTCCTCTACAGTTTTATACTCTCTTTTTACAAACTCTCTAAATGCCTCCTGACACAATTCACAATGACATTCTCCTCCAAATTCATTCGATATATGCCATAAGATAACCCCTTTATGATTATTAAGGGCTTGAGCTAATCGATAGTTTATATCATATGTTTTCTTACGATAATCACTAGTTGTAAAACAGTGATTCTGTCTTTCCCCATATAATGCCCGCTCCCTACTTGAATTCACTCTTAACACTGATGGATATTTTTCTGTTAACCATCTAGGTCTAGCACCACTTGGTGTGCCAATTATCGTATAAATCCCATTGTTGTATAAGTTATCAATTATATCAATAAAATATGTAAAATCATATTCTCCATCAGCCTTTTCTAAAAAAGACCAAGAAAACATACCCATACAAACTACATTCACATTGGCTTTTTTCATAAGCTCAATGTCTTCTTTTAAAATATCTGGTTGATGCAACCACTGTTCCGGATTATAATCTGCTCCATATAAAAACTCTTTATGTATCATCTAATTTCTCCTCTCTATTTTCCAAATTTTCTTTTTCTACACCTTCAACTTCTAAAATTTCCCCTTTAACCATCTGAAAATCAGTTTCGTCATTTCGTTTTAAATCTTGCATATTATTCAAATAATCACTTGGATAATACCCTGTAACACGTTTAAATTCTTTAGAAAATTGTTGCGGATACTTAAAACCAACACGATAGCATATTACCGATATTTTAATATTCGGATTATCTAATAATTCAATAGCTTTTCCTATTCTAACCTCACGCAAGTACGAGGGAAAAGTTTGATTCATTTCTTTTCTAAACAAAGCACTAAAATAACTATAACTTAGAGATAAATGCTTAGAAACTTCCTCCATTGACAAATGACTATTATTATAATTAGTTTCTATATATTCCACAGCCCGTTCTACAAAATCATTTTTACCTGCTTCCCTGATACTATCTTGTAAACGAGTGGTGCATGATTTACTACTTTGAATCGCTAAAGATCTTACTTTTTGATCTAGTTCCGAAAGAGCAAACGGCTTTAATAAGTAATCATCAGCACCATTAACAAAAGCATTTCTTACATAATTAAAATCATCAAAACCACTCAGAACCATAATCTTACCTTGAAATCCCATTTTACGAATAGCAATAATCAAATCGATTCCATTCATATAAGGCATATTAATATCCGTAATAATTAATTCGTATTTTGTTTGAGTTACTAATTCCAATGCTTCTTCTCCATTATTACAAGAACGCACTAGATAGTCACATTTATGATGTAATTTACTGAATTTTAAAATTAAACTCTCACAGACAAACTGCTCGTCATCAACAACTAATACAGAAATACAATCCACTTTTTTCCTTTCTCATTCATTCAAGTTCTGATATTTTACTAAAAATTTCTTTTGCTTCATATAATTCTTTTTTTATTTTCCATGTTACTTTTGTCCACATTCCTTTTTCACTGTGAATTTTTAAACAATATTCATCTTCTTCCTGACTCAAAAATTTCATCCGATTATTAATATTACTAAGTCCTATCCCTATATTATTATCTATACCCATCTCTAAGTCTTTATTAATTATCATCAATTTTTCTGTAGAGATTCCAATTCCATTATCTGCAATTTCAAAAGAAATATATTCCCCTTCATCTATTACTTGTAATCTGATTTCAAAAGGAAATGATCTATAACCATGTACAAAACAATTTTCTATAATAGGCTGTAATGTGAATTTTAATAACTTTATATCTAAAAGTTCATCGGGTATATTCTTTACAAAGACTACATCACTATATTTTAGCTTCTGAATGTTCATATAATTCTCAACTTGTATTAATTCATTACCTATGGATGTATATTTATCATAATTACTAACATTATAACGTAACATATTCGAAAAAGATACTAATGCATTCGCCTCTTCTTCATGACCGTACAATTCCATTTTATACGAAAACACTTCTAACGTATTATATAAAAAATGAGGATTTATTTGATGTTGCAACATTTTTATTTGAGTTTCTTTTACCATATTTTCTTGTTTTATAGTCACTTCAATCAGCTCTTGTATTCGATCTATTTGTACATTAAATGTTGCTATAATTTCTGTAATCTCATCATTCCCTTTTACATTTAACTTAGTATTAAAACCATTTTCCACCGAATCACTAAACTGCTCAATACATTTATAGATAGAACTAAATATTCTATCTATAAATGTAAAAATATAAATCATAAACCCTAACATAATTAGCATAATACAAAAAATCCAATAAATATTTTGACCACTCAAAGAATACATAGGAAAACAATAAATAATATCTTGCTGAAAATTAGCAAATGATATTGTCTCAACTATACTTTTTTTACTAGAATCTGATAGAATATATTCTTTTACTTCTTCTGGTAATAATCCATCTAGTTCCAACTCGCCAAACATATTAATAATCATACAGTTCGAAAATTCGAACACTTCCCTTGCCTCTATTTGATTGTCGTAATAATCTACATCCACTTCCAAAAAACTATCCATTAATTTCATAGGAACCGAAACTGCTATAATATATAATAACTCTTCATTTATAAATACTTTTTCTAAATATGTATAATTCTTTTCAAATGTTGTTAATTCACTCTGATAAATCGTTCCTTCATTAGGCATAATCCACATGCTTTTTATATCCGAATTCACAAAATCACTTAAATTTTTTAAATCACTAACATAATAAAAGCTCCCCATTCCTCTTGGGATTGTTTCATTTACATAATAAATACTAATTTTATAATTATTATTTAAATATAGATTATTAAATATAGATTCTATATCAGACTTATAATACCTTAAGTTTTCTTTCACATAATCCACTAGAAAAAAACCATTTATTATATTATTCATTCGAATAGAATTCACTATTTCATGCACATTGTGAATATGTGTTTCTCTTGTCATTCTAGCTTGTTCTACTAATAATTCTCTATATACAGTATAGCTATTTTGTCCTTCTACACTATTCGTAATAATAATCATAGATAAAGTAACCACAAGAGGAATAATTAAAAATATGACAATTCTAATAAGTAATTGTTTATATAAAGAATTTGCTATTTTTCTTTTCATGATATCACCTTTGCGCATAACACGTTTTAGAATATCTTCTAAACAACAGAAAATATTCTAAAACTAATTACTATCTTTATTTAACAACTTTTCTATTTATTGATTTCTAGGCCATGCAAATTCTAATCCCATTTTTTCTTTATTATCTTGGAACTTTTCGTTTGAATATTCCAATACATCCTCTGAACCCATTGTCTCCATTTGAGCAATCGAATCATTATATATCTGAATCGCCTCTTCTTGTGTTGCAGCCATGATAATCAATGGATATTGTTGTTCCCAATAGGTATCAATTTGTGCTTGTATTGCAATTAAATCAGAACCAGATTCCGGTGATACATCATTAAAGATTTTGTCATCAAATATATGACCATCAATCCATTTTTCTGTATAAGCAAGCTTATCTACAACTATTGCATCCAGATTATCTTGTGGTTCAAATGCCTTTACCCATACGTAATCACAAACAATATCTTGAATCGTCGAATGATATTTCGCACTAAATGCTGATGCATCTGCATCTCTCTCTACTGCTCTTTCTTCTTTAATAATAGCTTTACCATCTACAATATCATATCCATCAATTCCACCATAATAATATGCTAAGGAAATTTCTTGTTGAGACATGAATGATAATAAAGAAATGGCTCTTTGTGGATCTTTACAATTTGAACTAATCATAGTTGCAGCCCACCCTGCTGTTGGAGATGGTGAAACAATGGATTCTTTCCCTCCATCACCTTCTATATGTCCAATTCCCATCATTAATGCTGCTGGATCATTATAGTATAATGTGTCTTTTCCTCTTAAATAAACATGATTTATTCCTGCAAAAACACTTCCAGATGATACCAATTGTTGTCTTATCACTTCATCCATTGTAAAGATCTCATCTGTTGTCAATCCTTTGTTATAGATTTCATTCATAAATAATAACGCTTCTAAATATTCCGGCTGACGTGTCATACTTAATAAATTACCATTTTCATCCTCTCTATCCATTCCAAATTGCTCTGCTAAATGATCTGTATAATCGCTTAGAAAAGGAATCACTGTTTGACCATTATATTGATAATTCGCTTCTTTTACTTTTTCTAATGCTGCGATAAACCCTTCTTTTGTAGTCATAGATTCAGGGGTAATTCCCAATTCATTCATAATATCTTGACGTGCAAAATTCATATTATGAGACTCGATGCTAGAACCTCTTTCATATGTATCTTCTACATCATAGAAATACCCTACAAAAGCATACCATTCACCATCATTTTCATTACGATACCAGTCCTTTTGTGCATCTGCCACAGAAAAATCTGGAGCATAAGATTCAATCAAACCATCTAATGATAATAACATGCCTGAATCTTCCATTAACAATCTTTCAGACGATACCGCATCGTATGAGATAATGTCTGGTAAATTATTCGTAGCAATCAATGCATTTAATTTTTCTAAAGATCCAATCGTGTATTCAATTGTAATTCCTGTATTTTCAAGAATATACTTAGAGAATTCATTATTATTAGTATCGAAACTTAAATCAATCCAATCATACGCTACAAACCACTCTAAAGTAATTGGTGTTTGTACTTGTTCCCAACTTGCCTTGGTATTATCATACTCCATAGGTTCAAGAGGCGTTGTACTTGTGGTTGCACCACCTCCACCATTTCCACTAGAACACCCCACAATAGTAATACCTAGCATTGTACATAGTAATATTACACTTATCATTCTTCTCATTTTCTTCCTCCTTCTTTCTTAAGCACTTGTTATTATTATTTAATTATAAATAAAATTCATCTCTACTATAGAGTAATTTTATTCATATACTTCTACCCTTTTACAGAACCAACCATAACACCTTTAGCAAAATATTTTTGCAAAAACGGATATATACATATAATTGGCAATGCCGTAATTACCATAGCTGCTAACTTAATTGTTTGTGGTGTTGCTTGTTGTGCTGACTCAGGTATTGCTGCTAAAGCTGCTGATGACAACGTATTAGATGTACCTGGTTCCGTAATTAATTTTTGTAGAAACAACTGGATTGTTTGTAGACTCTTAGATGATGTGTACATCATAGAATCAAAATAAGAATTCCAATGTCCTACAAGCGAAAATAATATGATTGTTGCTAATACTGCTTTGGAAAGTGGCAATACAATTTGGAAATAAATTCTATATTCACCAGCACCATCAATTTTCGCTGCATCTAACAAAGTTTCTGGTAATTCTTGAAAAAATGATCTTAAAATAATCATATTCCAAACACTAAACAAACCTGGAATTACGTATACCCAGAAACTATTATAAAGATTCAACTGATTAATCAATAGGAAGTATGGAATTAATCCTCCACTAAAATACATGGTAATTGTCATAAATGCTGCATAAAACTTCCTAAAATATAATTTTTGCCTTGTCATTGCATATGCCGCTAACGAAGTTACATACAAAGAAGTAAATGTTCCTACTAATGTTTTTAGTATCGTTATGTAAAAAGCAGAAAAAATATCATTCGATAAAAATACCGTTTTATAATTCATAAGTGTAAATTCTCGAGGCCACAGATATACTCCACCCTTCAAATAATCTGTTCCATTATTGAACGATCCAGCTACACTATACCAAAAAGGAAAAATCATTATAACAACCATTAATGTAATTAAAATATAATTTACAACATCAAATAAATCAAACTTTTTCTTTTTCAAAATACATCACCCACTTTCTAAAACAATCCTTTTCCTGTAATTTTTTTGGAAAATTTATTAGCTCCAACTAATAAGAAAACCGATATAACTGATTTTAATAAATTAACTGCAGTTGAATAAGACCATCTTGCCTGAGATACCCCCACCTTATACACATAAGAATCTAATGTTTCTGAATATGCAAGATTAAGAGAATTTTGAAACATTAATATTTGTTCAATACCTGTATTAAGTAGAGAAGCAATTTGTAGAATCAACATAACCACAATAGTACCAGTTATAGATGGCAATGATAAATACCATATCCGTTGTAATCTAGTACAACCATCTACCTTACCCGCTTCATAGATTTCTTGATCAACCCCAGATAATGCTGCAACGTAAATAATAGAACCATAACCTAATCCCTTCACTAAAGAGGATACAATAAATATTATATAAAACCAACTTCCTTGAGCCATAAAATTCACTGGTCCCTCAGATAATCCAAATAATACCCACAAATCACTTAATACACCACTAGGTCTTAACATCTCTAGTATTAACCCTGCAAATATAACCCAAGATAAAAAATGTGGTAAATAAGATATTGTTTGTGAAAATTTCTTAAATCTTCCAGTCGGCAATTCATTGATCATCAGTGCCAAAATAATAGGTGCAGGAAATGTAATCAAAGTTCCCAGAACATTTATAACTAGAGTGTTCTTTACCACATTAAATAACATAGGATCCGTTAAGAACTGTTTGAAGTACTTTAAACCAACCCAAGCACCTTCAAACATACCACCACCTATATTATAGTCTTTAAAAGCAATCACTGCTCCATACATTGGTCCATACGAAAAAACAATCAAAACAATTACTGCTGGCAATACCATTGATTGTAAAACCATCTGTTCTTTCATATTATTTTTTGGTTTCATGCATTTTCCTCCTTTATTTATGATTACTCAGAAATCATATTTCCTTAATAATTACCAATCATATCATATTACATTACTTATCTAGAATTAGCTCAAGTAACATTTGTTATATATAATTTAGCATAATTGTATGTTTTTTTATATAATAATATTGATTATTTGTTATAAATTTTAATGTTTTTTTATGGTTTTCACCTTTTCTTTTAATGTTCTGTTTATTTTATTCAATTTTCAATATTTTTTTATGATTTCCACAAACATTTTTCGTATTTCTTTTATCCGTATTTTATCCTACATTTTGATTATATCATTAGTGGAACTGCTCATATGGGTAGATAATGGAATTGGGATTCATTTTAAAAGAACCGTATATACCTTAGAAGTATTACATGAACCATGAAAAGCCACGCAATAAGCGTGGCTTTCTACTTTCTCTAGCTATTTATTATCATCAAGAAAATCAACTTCAAAATACCTTAAATATTCCTTGAATTTATCTTGTGCCGCTAAGCACGTATCTCTAAAAAATCCTTTTCTTGAATCACATGTTCCATTTTTTAATATATAATGAAGTTCCTTATATTTATTTCTACTTCGCACTCACTTGGTTCAGAAGTGGCATATTATTTTCTAGTGCATAGGCATTTTCCAAAGTAACTGCTGCAATGGCTTGCATTGCTTCTTTGGTGAAGAAGCCCATATGAGATGTTACAATTACATTAGGGAAAGTCATCAATCTTGCCAAACTTTCATCTTCAATAATTTCACTTGAACGATCTTCATAGAAGATACCACCTTCTTCTTCGTAAACATCTAATCCTACCCCACCAAATTTCTTCTGTAACAATCCTTCAATTAAACTATCCGTTTCAATTAAGCTTCCTCTAGAAGTATTAATTAAAAACACACCATCTTTCATAAGCGGAATAGAGTCCTTATTTACCAAGTGTTTTGTCTGCTCTGTTAACGGACAATGTAGACTAATTACATCGGAACGCTTCATTAATTCTTCTAAGGCTACGTACTCTACTTCTAAACTTTCATTCGGATAAGGATCATATGCAACTACATGCATTTGAAATCCTTTGAAAATCTGTATCATAGCTTGTCCTATTTTCCCTGTACCTACAACACCTGCTACTTTCTCTTTCAAATCCATTCCCATCAATCCTTGCAGACTCATATTAAAATCTCTCGTTCTTGAATACGCACGATGGGTCTGTCTATTTAATGTAAGTAATAACGCCATTGCAAATTCCGCTACAGCTTCTGGTGAATAACTAGGAACGTGCATCACCGTAATTTTCCCTTCTGCCGCTTTTAAATCCACATGGTTATATCCTGCACTTCGTAATAAGATTCCCTTTACCTTCATATCATATAACTCATCTATCATTTTCGCATCTATAATATCATTTACAAAAATAGAAATTGCATCATATCCCTTTGCTAGAAATAAGGTGTTTGGATTACATCCTACTTCTATAAAATGAATCTCATATCCATATTCTTTTGCTAATGGTTCAAACCATATTTTATCGTAATCTTTCGTTCCAAAAAATGCTATTTTCATTCTAAACCTACCTTTTCTATATGTTTATACTATCTTTCCCTAAATATCTTTCCTTATTTATATTGGTATTTACTAACTTCACTTCAAATTTTTTTCTAATTTTTTCTCAAAATCCTTTACAAATGCAAATAAGTATATTATACTCATAACAGTAATCATTATTATTACTATTATATATCAATACATATTGTGTGTCAATTCAATTTATTACACAATCTGTTTTCACTATGCAATATTGCATCACATTTATTTAAGAAAGGTTGGTTATTATTATGTCAATGATCGGTAAAGAAATTGTAGACTTTAGCGTACAAGCCTACACAAACAATGAATTTAAAGAAATTAAAAAAGCAGATGTTTTAGGAAAATGGAGTGTTTTCTTCTTCTATCCAGCAGACTTTACATTTGTATGTCCAACAGAATTAGAAGACTTAGCTAACAAATATGAAGAATTCCAAAAAGTAAACTGTGAAATCTACTCAGTTTCTTGCGATACTCACTTCGTACACAAAGCATGGCACGATGTATCTGATACTATTAAGAAGATTAAATACCCTATGCTTGCAGATCCAACTGCATTATTAGCTCGTGACTTTGATGTAATGATCGAAGATGCAGGTATCACAGAACGTGGAACTTTCGTTGTTAATCCAGAAGGTAAAATTGTAGCTTACGAAGTACTAGCAGGTAATGTTGGTAGAAATGCTGATGAATTATTCCGTAGAGTACAAGCTTTACAATTTGTAGCAGAACATGGTGATGAAGTATGTCCAGCTAAATGGCAACCAGGAGCAAAAACATTGAAACCAAGTCTTGATTTAGTAGGTCAATTATAAAATACAATACATATAAGGAGCGAACACATGAAACAAGCAATCGTATATAGCAGTGTAACAGGTAATACCAAAACTTTAGCAGAAACTATCCAAAAAACTTTAGGTGGTGACGTATCAATTGGTGGTGTTTCAGAAGAAGCACTAGCAGCAGATGTAGTGTATGTAGGTTCTTGGACAACTGCATTTTCTTGCACACCTGACATCAAAGAATTCTTAGAAAAATTAAACAATAAGAAAGTTTTCTTATTCATGACAGCAGGTTATGGCAATACAGATGATTTCTTCCAACCAATTATGGATTCTGTAAAAGCAAATGTAAATAGTAGCAATGAAATCATCGGAACTTTCATCTGCCAAGGTAAAGTATCTGATAACAAGCAAGAAGCAATTAAGAAAATGGATCTTGCTAAATACGAAGGTATGAAAGCTAAATTAGATGAATCTGTAAGTCATCCTTCTACAGACGATTTAGGAAAGCTAGAAGCATCAGTAAAAGAAAGTATGTAATCTAATAAAATATATTTAGAAAAGAGGAAGTATGAGAACATACTTCCTCTTTTAACGTTATAATTTCAAAATAATACCTACCACCACAATAGAAGTAATGATTCAATTGTATTCATTCTACTATCGTCCTATTCTGTAAAAAACAATCCATTAATGTCTACTTCTACTTCAATCATATCAGCTTCTAGCATAAAATCAGCTGTTCTTTGGAATGCTGCAATAGCATCTGCATTGATTGCATTGGAAAAATCATATTGTGGATACATTGCTAAAATAGCTTCTTCTTCCATATCCATAACTTCTGCAACGATAGAAATTGTTTCATCAAAATTATCATTCATATACGCTTCAATTTCCATTTGTGCTTCTAGAAATAATGCAACCATATCTGCATGATCGTTATAGAACTTTTCGGTAACTGACACAGCAATAGCAGCATCAATTAATCCTTGACCATCCGCAATCATAACATAGCCTTCTTCTAATGCAACATAACCTGTAGCACCACCAATCAAAGCTACATCTACGCTACCACCATCTAATCCAGCTTTTGCTTCAGGAATTCCCATATTTACATACTCAATATCATCTATTGTCATATCTGCTGTTGCTAAGTACGCAATTAATAATTGATGTAAATTAGTTCCTACAGGTCCAGCGACTATTTTACCAACTAAATCTTCGGGTGACTGAATTGTTTCATCTCCAGTATACATAGCAAACGCTTCTGGTGATGTACTATACATACTAAGTACTTTAATATCTGCTTCTGCTGCTGCCGATAGAATTACAGATGAAGCACCTACTGCATTTAGAATATGAACATCTCCTGATGCCAATGCCTGTGTTTGGTCTGCTCCTGATGTAATCTCAGCATACTCTACCGTTACACCAACTTCTGCAAATTTATTACTAATAATATCTAATTGTTGATCAATCATAGATGGTACATTAAGTGGTGATGTTACATAAGTAATCACAATCTTATCCATACTTGCTGCTTCTGTGGTAACATTCTCCTCTGTAGGTTCTTGATCTTCAGCTTCTTCACTTACCTCTGTTGTAACACTTTCCGTTTCATGATCATGGTCGTGGTCATCTCCACATCCTATCAATACTGTTAACGATAATGCAATAGTGAGTGCTGCAATTAATTTTTTCATGTTATTCTCCTTTTTCTTCCTCTAAATGTTTTACAATATCTCTCTTTATTTCTAAAAATAAATTGTCTAATAAATTACGTTGTGTTTCTTTTATGTAATATTCTTTTTTCACTTGTCCTTGTTCCATAATAATAATTTTATGACCTAATAATAATGCTTCATCAATACTATGTGTAACAAATAAGATACTACATCCTGTTTTCTCTTGTACTGCAATTAATTCTTGTTGCATCTGTTCGCGAATAAAGTAATCTAGTGCTGCAAAAGGTTCATCCATTAAAATAAGTGATGGTTTGAAAATCAAGGCTCTTGCTAATGAAACTCTTTGTTGCATCCCTCCTGATAATTGATGTGGATAAGCTTTTTCAAACCCTTGTAACCCTACAGTTTCTATCATTTCTTGAATCTCAACACTGTTGTATTGCTTCTTCTTAAGTCCAAAAGCAATATTGCTAGTAGTATTTAACCATGGCATTAATCTTGGTTCTTGAAACACAAAGGCTGGCTTTTCCTCTCCATAACCTATAATATTTCCTTCTTCAAATGATTCTAATCCACCAAGAACTCTCAAAAGAGTCGTTTTTCCACATCCACTTCGTCCTAATATGATAGTAACCTGCCCTTCTGGAACTTCTAAAGACATACTTTTTAATACAGAAACTTTTCCTCCATCCACTTCGTAAGACTTATATAGATTTTCAATGCTAACTCCAGACATTAGGTTTATCTCCTTTTAAATATATTGCAATCAAAAGACTACATAACTTATCGCAAGTATATCCAACCAAGCCTATCATCATAATCCCTACAATTACCTTGTCTGTTCTAGATGTCTGTTGTGCAAATAAAATGGAATAACCCAGTCCACTAGATGCTGCAATCATCTCCGCACCAATAATGGCACGAAAACTATATCCTAGACCAATTCTCATTCCTACTAAAATATCTCCTATAGCATTTGGTAAAATGATTCGGTAAAATTGTTTAAAGGACGAAAATCCAAACATCTGTCCAACTTCTAATAACTTAGATTCACAACTCACAAATCCCTTTACAATATTTAGATACATAGGAAAAAAAGAAGCTAGTACAATAATCACAATTTTTGTTGTTTCTCCAATTCCACACCATAAAATTAGTAATGGGGTTAAACTAAGTGGCGGTACATTTCGAAAAAATTGAATCAAGAATTCATAATATTCGTTTAGCTTAGGCTTCAAAAAAGTAATCATTCCCACTGTAAATGCTAATAAAAAAGCACATGAAAAACCATTACCCACTCGCTTTATACTAACTATAATGTCTCGAAAAATCACACCTGACATCAGCATTGTTGTAAACGTATTAAATACTTTTTGTGGTGAGGGCAAGGCATATGCACTGACTAACTTCATACTAGCCACTATATGCCATATCAATAACAATAAAAGTAAAAACAGAAAAGGCTTATATCTCTTTTTCATCTTCTATTACCCCATCCCCTTGGTGACACCCTTGCTTACAATACAATAATTCAACTAAATCTACCTTCCTTACATCTTCAGTATGAAAATATGCTCTTATCTCTGTTTCTGTGGAAAGACTCTTTGTTTTCACTGATAATTCATCAAAAAAACCGAGCGGAATAGGTGAACTAGGGATAGTCGGCAATTCTAAAGTGGCTTTTTCCTCTTGTAAAAAATCTTTCCAAGATACAAATATCGTATTTTTTAGAGAAAGATTATTTCCCATTTCTGCTAGACTTCTGCAAGGTGTAGTGATTACTTTCTAATCATTTTCTATGTTTAAACAGGAGTATGTGCATAAGGTATATACTTCTTGTACATTTTATAGAATTCTTCTTCTGATAATTCTTGTAAAAATGCATTGCTAGCGGTAAAATACTCTTCTTTTCTATATACACTTTCCTTAGTGGCATTCCTTGAAAAAGAAATTAAGTTACCACTTTCTACATAAAAATCACAAAGTTCTTCACATACAATTTCCTGAATCACTGTAATTGCATTCTCATAAGAAATAGTATTTCTAGCACACACAAAGGAAGGAATAAGCAAGGCTCCTTCTTTAGGTACTTGTAAGAATTCACTCACTTGATCCGCTCGCATAGCATAAATAGATGGTACAAGAGCTGTTTTCGCTAAAGATTTCTTAACATTAGAAAATGCCACAATAGGCATTGCACCTATTACACTATTTTCTAATAATTTCTCAGCTTCTTCTTTGCCATACGTTTCCCAAACTGTTTTTGCCACCATTTTTATAGCAGAATTATCTACACCTCCAATGGATAAGGATTCTATTTGTGTTACATTCTTATTCGTAATCTCTTCTACGTTATTGGTAAAATATACTAACGGAATTCCAATAAATGGTAATAATTTTTCGTCTCGATAAACAGGACTTGCTAGATCCTTATGGTACAATCTCTTCTCTTTACACAGATCGTACAAATCATCTTTTATCTTGTTATAGGTAGGTGCATATTCAAATACTTCTAAGTCAATAGACACAATAATATCTGGTAAAATAGCATCAGGTTGCTCTAAATATTTTGACATAGAAGTCCCATATCCAAGTCCAAAGCAAGTCACTTCCAATTCAATATGGAATTCTTTCATTTTCTCTACTAATTGATCTAGAAATTCCTTTTCTTTTTTATGCAGAATACAAATATGGTTCCAATACAATCTTATTTTTTCCATTGTAATTCATCTCCTTGTCTTAGTAATCGTTGTAGTGACTTTTGTTTTCTATAGTCCATATGAAGCTTTTCATATAATACTTTTTCATCAGGGGAAGTAGTAAGCATACTTGTAACACCTCCATTTTCCATTACAATTCTACCAGTAGCCATTAATGCTGTATGAGGATCATGAGTCACTGCTAGAATTAATTTATTCTGTTGTAATAGAAGCTTTAATGCTACTTCTTTATCAATTCCTGCATTTTCAATTTCATCAATAAGTACAATAGGAGAATCACAGATTAATGCAAGGTCTGCAATCATTAATGCCCTTGTTTGTCCTCCACTAAGTAGATTTAAAGAATCTTTCAATTGAATAGGTTCTGCCGTAATAGTATTAGCACACTCTACAATTTCCTTAGGATCAATTGCTTTATTTCTACATTGGCTATGTAATGTTAGGAATTGTAATACAGATACATCTAATACAAATCTCATACTTTGACTTAAGTGTGCAATTAGATTTTCTCTCTGAACGCCCTTTTTGCCATCTATAAGAATTCTTCTTCTCGTAATCGTATCCCCTTTTGCTAGCTGTTCAATATCCTTAATGAATCTACTTTTTCCAGCACCAGTATTTCCTACAATAGCATACATCTGTCCAATTGTAAAATCCATTTGCTTCACTACTTCTGGTTGTAGATTCTTATCACATCCTGTAATAATGGTTAATTCTTTCATTTGTAAGGAGTCACTCCTTCCTTAGAAAAATCTATTTTACCAACTACTCCTTGTTGCCATGCACTCCCCACTCGCTTCTCTCCCACACAATAAGAACAGACACCTGCTGGCATGGTAAAGCGAAGTACATCTTCATCGGAATATAAGAACTCTTTTGAATCAATCCAATTGACTAATGGTTCCATTCCATATCCTGCCACCGAATCAATCGCAAATATTTGGGCTGTAGGGTTTAACTCTTTCACTTGCCAAGTAAAGATTTCTCGTTCTGCCTGAGAAATTAAATCTATTTTCGTTAATACAATAAAGTCTGCTCCTGTTAACATAGGTCCAAATCCCACAGGTGCATAAGAACTAGAAGTACAATCTACCACACAACCTGCAAGCATATTCTCAGTGGCAGGCGAACAGCGATGACACAAGCCTGCTGTTTCGATTAGTAAGGTATTAGACTGCAATTGATTGGTCCATTCCATTAACTCTGGAATATTAGAAACCAAAAAGTGGTCAGGACAGATATCTCCACTCAATCCAACAATACAGGGATAACCCAGTTCTTTTATTCTCTCCCCATCCCTTGTATACAAACAATCAATTTTACATACAGCTGGAGATTTATGTCTTTCACCTAACCCTTTTAGGATGTGTACTAGTAGAGATGTCTTCCCCACAGCAGATGTTCCAGAAAGCAATATCATTTTCTTCATAATTATTCGCTTAATTCCTCTTCTCTTTTATAACGTCTCTTATTCTAAAACACAGCGAAATAGTAGCCTATATAAGCTACTATTTCCCTATCCCAAAATCCAATTTTTTATTCCATACATTAATCAATTAATGAAATGGGTAATACACACGTATAATCTTTATCTTCTACATTTATTTGTGTAATCTTAACATTGACACCAAAAGCACTACCCATAGATTCTTCTGTCATAATCTCGTCTATTTTCCCGTAACTATAGCCATCTTTTCTAAGAATAATTGCCTTGTCCGCAATTTTCACCGCATGTTCAGGATAATGGGTATTCACTATAAACGAAATATCTTTCGTTTTACTAAGTTCTTTTATGGTATTAAGTACAATAAGCTGATTTTTAAAGTCTAGATTAGACTCAGGTTCATCTAAAACAAGCATGGACGGTTCCGAGGCAAGAGCACGTGCAATCAACACCATTTGTAATTCACCACCACTTATTTGACTACAAAGTTTATGACGCAAATGATATATTCCAATACTCTTGAGTGCATCATGTACGATTTTTTTGTCCTTTTCATTTGGAAGTTCGGTTACTTTTAGGTGACTACTTCTCCCCAAAAGTACCATTTCTTCAACGGTATAGACAAAAGCCGAAAGTTTCGCTTGTGGAACATACCCTATCTTTTTCCAGAATTCTTTAAATCCTACTTCTTTTGCTGCAACTCCATCAATTAATGTTGCTCCACTTGACCAATTATGAAGTCCTAGCATACATTTAATCAATGTTGTTTTTCCAACTCCATTTGCTCCCAAAATAGTTAGAACTTGATTACCCTCTACTGTAAAATTAATATCATTTAATATTTTTTCTCCTTTTCCATATCCAAAACAGCCATTTTCAACTTCAAAAATCACCCTTTAATTCCTCCTGTTTTTCTAAGCAAAATAATAAAGAATGGGGCACCTATTACAGCTGTTAAAATCGAAACAGGTACTTCTGCTTCTGTCATACACCTTGCCATTGTATCTATTATAAGCATATATATTGCTCCAAACCCAATACTTGCTGGTACAACATACCTATTGTTATTTCCAAAAATCATTCTAGAAATATGAGGAATTAAAAGTCCGATCCAGCCAATTGAACCACACATGGAAACCACTGCTGCTGTTATCATTGTTGATGCTACAATCATCACAATTCTTACAAATTTAACATTGACACCAAGTGATTTAGCTTCATCTTCATGAAGTGACATTGCATTCAACTTCCATCTAAATATAAATATCATTACTATTCCCACAATAATAAAAGGCGCACCCATTGCTAACGTTTCATATGTAGTTCCCGAAAGACTCCCCATAAGCCAGTAAGTAATGGAAGGTAACGTATCTTGTGGATCTGCAACATATTTCACTAGCGAAACCATTGCTTGAAAAAGTGCACCGACTACCATTCCCGCCAAAATTATCATAATCAAAGTAGATGTTCCATTAATCCTACTTACATATAATACAATAAGCATGGATATTATGCCAAATACAAGGGCAAACAATTGCACTAAAAATATATTTACTCCTAATAGTAAACCAAATGCCGCACCAAATGCTGCACCACTAGCAACCCCCAATGTATCTGGAGTTGCTAGTGCATTTGAAAAAATTCCTTGAAAAGCAGTTCCTGCAACTGCAAGTCCACTTCCTGCCAAACATGCAAGAAGTACACGTGGCAAGCGTATGTTAAAGATTACAGTAGACATGGTATCTGTAACTTCAATTCCAGGTATAAGTTTTGGGAACACTGTTGCCAAAATCTCTACAACACTAATCGAATATCTTCCCAACCCCATTGCAATCATACCAAATACTATTAATACAAGTACTGTTCCAATGGTAAATATAATTCCTTTCCTTTGGAGTCTTTGTTCATAATCTAAATTAAGTTGTTTCTTCATTTAACTTCCTACCTTAATCATTAGAGATATAAAATATAACAATTGATTTTCTTAATTACTATATCCAAAAGCAGCATCTCTTGAAGGGTCATACATTGATACTACATCTTCATCAGCAAGTTCCACATCATAGATTTCCATGTAATAATCTTTCACTTCTTGTATTAAATCAATATCTTCAAATAATTCAGGATACATTGTTTTTGCCATCCACAACAATGTTACTGGTGTATCTGTTCCTGGTGTGTAAGAACGATAGCTTCCAAGAGGCATTTTGTGTACATTTTCATTTTGAACAGCAGCTACTGTACTCCAGTCATCTCCACCAATCGCATTATTATAAAGATCCTCTGGTTGTGTTGCGGTAAAGTTTGTAATATATATAATATCAGGATTCCATTCATAAACTTGTTCCATATCTATAGCAGCACTACTAGTAGCCTCAGGCATTTCTTCCCCCACATTGACTCCTCCACCAGCTGTTGCCCAATACTGACCAAAGAAATTTACTCCTGATGTAACCATAGTTGTGTCATCATATGTAAATAAGAACATTGCTCTTGTTTTCTCTTCTTCTGGAATATCTACAACACGTTCCTGAATCATATCATACATCGCTGCACTATATTGTGAAACCAATTCTGTTTTTCCTTCCTTCTCTGGAAAAATTTGTTCCAATAAAGCAATCCACTGATCATATGTTTCTATACAATCATAGTTCCAAGAGGTTGCCGATACACCTACTGCTGGAATCCCTGCTGTTTCTAGCAACTCTTTATGTGCTACTGTTTGTGCTGTATAGAATACAAGATCTGGTTCAAGTGCCAAAAGTGATTCTATATTTACACCATCTGATGTAATATAATCTACATTAGCATCTAAAATTTCTGGAAATAATTGTGAAAGTATTCCATTTTGTGCTGCACTCATGGAAACTTGATCAATTCCTACTAAAACCTCTGCCGAACCAAGATACATTGTGATAACAGATGGAAGTGGATATATAGCAAGTACTGCCACCCTTTCAATTTCTTCTGGAATTTCAACTTCATTTCCACCATGATCTACAACAATTCTTGCACCACCTTCTGCAAGCCCTTCTGTTTCTTCGGTTGTTTCTTCGGTTGTTTCTTCAACTACTTCTTCTACAACACTCTCCTCTGTAACTTGTACAGATTCTGTTTGTCCACAACCAACTATAAGCGTCGCCATCATAGTAGCTACCCCAATAATTTTAATCAATTTTGTTAGTCTGTTTTTCATAACTAGTCTCCTTTATAATATTATTAAATTTGTTATATATATAACCCTTCGCATAAGGTCTTCCAATTTTACTAGAAACACCATAATGCGCAAGATTTATATTACCTGTTTGCTTTTTTAAAAGTTTTGTAATCATTGGATCCGAAATCACAATATCCCATTCTTCCTTATTCAGTAAATCTAGAATTTCTCCTTCATCTTCAAGATTTAGAACGTCTGGCAAATTTCCTTCCATTCCAAATGGCGTTGCAATTGTTACATTTGTCATATTAAAATCTTCTTGTAATGAATTTTTCATAGACATTGCAGTTACTGCATCATAAATAATAAGAACATTTTCATTTTCTTTGGTTCCAGTAAATTCATAACAAAATTCTTCGTTATCCAATATTTTCTCTATCTGTTTTAACAAAATCTTCGAACCTTTTTCACCAATAGGAACACCACAAACATACGGCATCCCATATTCATTTTTCAAATATTCCCCTATTAGAACACCACCTTGGGAAACAGCAATATTGATTTCACTTTGTGTCAGATTTCTAACTTGTTCCATATTAACATCCATAGAAAGTGAACAACCTATGGTATACCCAGCATCTTTAAAAAATTCTTTCATATCTTGAAAATTCTCTTCTGTAAAGTCAATGGGAGTTGCACCCAAAATATTTATCTGACCTTTTTTCTTATCAGTTACTGGTTTTAAAAAACGCTTTAATAGAGCATTTGTACCTTCTGCAATCCCGTAACCATAAAATTTCGAAATGTCTGCTGGAAAGCCAAAGCAAGGAATCCCTGTAGCAGTTTCTATATCCATACAAACACCCTCAAAATCAGTTCCCATTACTAGAGGAACTGGACTTCCTACAAAGGCAATAAACTCAGGATTGTTAACTTTTGATGCACTGATTATTCTATCAATATATTTTTGCTCATTCCCCAAAACTACATCCATTTTTCTAAGAGCAGAACAATATACCGCTTTCTTAGAGCCATACCAACGCGGCTCATCAAAGCCAACATAATTACCTGTACAACCAGCAGCATCGTGAATGATAATCATTCCATTAAATTCAAATAAAGCTGAACAAATCCCAGAATAATCTGGTGAAAACGGTGGCAGATACATCGATAAATTTTTCATTTTAAATTACCACCCCATAAGCTTCTATAAGTTTTCTCAAATCTTTTTTATTTTGCTTTGCATCAACGAGCATATTCATAAGTTTTTTTATGCCATAATACCCATACATCCCCATATCTCCCGATACATTAACAATGTGTGGACTTCCAATAATATATGCCGCATCAAAACCAATCGCTACTGCCTCTTCAAGTCTGTTTTCAAATTTTATAATATCAGGATTTGTATAATGGATAAATTTTATTTTATCTTTTACACATTCACAAGAGTGACTTTCCATTTCAATCACCTCTCCCGCAGCAACTGCATGAACATGAAAACCATATTTTAATAGTGTTTCCGCTAATTCAAACGGTTTTATAACAGCTCCTTGCGAAATCACAATAGGAGTATCTCCCAATATTGTTTTAGCATGTTCAATCAGCTGCAAAGTTTCCTCTTTTACATCTTCTAAATTCACAAGTTCCTTGCCAAAATACTCTGCCAATTTCTCATATTCTTTTTCCACAATATCTACATCGTAACTCACAAAAGACATTATAAATTCTGTTCCATGGGATTTTAACATATTTTTAGCTGCCAATCCAGCAGCAGGTGATATGACAATATTATATTCACTTTGTGCCATGGTTTGGAACTCATCATAAGTATTCATTTCACCAATTTGCTTAATGTTATCAAATCCAAAATTTTCTAAAACTGTAAATAGCTCACATTCACATTGTAAACTTTCCAATACACCTAATAAATTAACCTGATTTTTCTTTTTCTCATCTGCCTTTAATAAGCCATACATTGCCCCTTGTATTGTTACACCTGGTGGGCTTTTAGAATCAAGGGAAATAGGATTCATTCTACTGTATCCAAAATCAACTTCCGGATGATTTTTCTGGATAATTTTTACAATTGCAGTCATATCTGTTCCAATTAACTCATCTAAACAGCTAACTATCACCAACATTGCTCTAGGTTTTTTCTCAAGCCTTTTTAAAACTTCAGAAACTGCTTGTACCATTTTCACATCATATCCCCTCACAATATCATCATGAGTTATGTATAAATAAGAAAGTCTATCTTTAAACCCCTTATGAATAGCCCCCAAAGCTCCATGCCTTCCACAAGCAAATGGACACACAAAAAGCAGATAATTTTCTGGAACCAACGAAGCCATTCTAACCATTCCCCAATCACCGTGACTAGGAGAAGTATATTGTAGCGTTTTTTCAAATACCTTTTCCATAATAATCTCCATTCTAATAATGCCTGTAGTACTTGGTATAAGTACAAATTACGTGCAAAATTTCATTTTCACACTATTCTCATAATCCACAAATGATTGCTATTTTATTCGCAAGTTCTAGGTAATCCATGGCAATATCAGATTCAGGATATGCCTCTATAACTGTTTGCCCTTTATCTTCTGCTTTTTGAATCCATGCACTTCTACGAACTTTGCTAATAATATCCGTTTTCATCTCTTTTGCTACTTTACTGACAACTTCTTCTTCATTTTCAACTAATCTTTCATTTAAAATAATTCCTGAATTTTTAGCGTAACTTCTATTTTTAAAATTTTCAACAGCTTTTGCAATATTGGAAGCAGCAAAAAGTGCCATCATTTCACCAGAAGTCACTATAAAGACATGGTCTGCATATCCATTTCGCAACGGCATTGCAAATCCTCCACATACCACATCACCAAGAACATCATATATTACGATATCCGGCTTATAGATTTCATAAGCATCTAGTTCTTCTAATTTATTAAACGTTTCTATTATACCAAGTCCAGCACATCCAATTCCAGGAGTAGGTCCGCCTGCCTCAACGCACACAACTCCACCATACCCTTCACAGACAATGTCTGAAAGTTGTGTATCCTCTCCTTTTTCATTCATACAATCTAAAACAGGTGTGCATTTCTTATCTCCTAATAAATTTTTACTAGAATCTGCTTTCGGATCACATCCTATTTGCATCACTTTATATTTTTTTGATAGGGCTGCGGATAAATTAGAAGCTGTGGTAGATTTTCCTATCCCTCCTTTTCCATATATTGCTATTTTAATCATATGATTTCCAATCCTTCTGTTATTATATTTGCCATACTATTAATGTTAGCTTTTGCTAACTTTAGTAGTGTATAATAACTTATTTGTTTTGTCAATCTATTTTCTCAATAAATCAGGATATTCAATCTTGTTAGAAAGAATTTAATATGTTATTGTTATGATATAATTGCATTGCAAATTTACGAAAGATAAAGGAGTTCCCTTTAATATGAAAAGATTAAAAAAATTATTACTACTATCCATTGCAATTTTTTCACTCACTATTTGTAGTATGATAAAGGTAGAGCCTATAACTTTGGTAACTCAAATCAATATCGTTGAAACAGAAATAGAAGAAGTACTTGAAGAAAGACTTGCTGATCTCGAAAAATCAGAAGAGTTAGAGCGACAACTCGAAAAGGAAAGGTTAATAGAATTAGAAAGATTGACAGAACTGGAAAGACTTGCCGAAATCGAAAGACTTGCGGAAATGGAAAGACTTGCTGAAATGGAAAGACTTGCGGAAATCGAAAGACTCGCGGAAATCGAAAGACTCGCGGAAATCGAAGAACTCGTAAAAATCCAAGAGTCTACATCTCAAACTACCCTATCAGAAGGAATGTATCGAAGCGAGTTAACCAATGAACTTATTAGTGAAACTATTAAAAATCAAAGACCAATTGCTGTAATGATTGATAATGAAAGTTCTGCACTTCCTCATTATGGCTTATCCCAAGTAGATATCGTCTATGAAATGATGAATAGTACCGCCAATAACCGAATCACTCGTCTCATGGTTCTTGTAAAAGATTGGGGACAGATTGAGCAACTTGGAAGTATCAGAAGTGCACGAACTACTAATTGTCTATTAGTTGCAGGATGGAATGCAATCTTATGTCATGCAGGTGGACCTTATTACATTGATGAATACTTGGCACAGGATTACATTTCTAATTTTGATGGGACTTTTTCTCGACTTGCCAATGGAAAAGCAACTGAATTCACACTATACATTACAAAAGGAGATTTAGAAAGTAGCTTGGCTAGTAAGTCAAATGTTTCAAGAACATATACGAGCACGTATGAAGATGCACATTTTCAATTTACATCAGAAGAAAATCCTGTTTACCTAGAAAATGCTACGTCAGTGAAGGAAATTCAATTCCCATTTCCTCATAATAGTTCCACACTAACTTACAATGAAACCACAAAACTATATGAATATTCCGTTTATGGTACAGTACATATAGATCCAGGAAATAATAATGCACGATTAGCTTTTAAAAATGTCATTATACAAGAGTGTCCATTTACATTATTAGATGATAATGGTTATATGTCATTTCATGTAATCGGAAAAAGAGAACTTGGATATTATATTACCAATGGCAGTGCTATTCCCATCCTATGGGAGAAGAAATCCGAAACAACTCCTACCAAATATTATAGTCTAGAAACAGGTAGAGAAATCACATTAAATACCGGCAAAACCTATATCGGCCTCGTTCCAAGTGATAATTGGAATGATTTAATTCTAGTGCCATAAAAGTAAGAATGTAGACTTATAACGCATCGTTTAAGAATCTTCTATTTGTATAATTCCTTTTACAATAGCAAATTCTAAAGCAATCACTTTACTCTCTCCTAGACTATAGAAAAAAATCTCTGCTGTATTTCCTTCACGTCCTACTACAGCACCTTCTCCGTATTTTATATGAGAGACAACAACTCCCTCTTCATATTCTAGTAGTTGTTGTAAAAGTTTATCGTTGCTAATTATCTTTTCTTTTTTTATCACAGGCTTTTCCTTACGAAATATAAACTTACTAAAAGCCGATGTGAGATTTCCCTCATATGTAAAAATATATAATCGATTCTTCGCTCTTGTTATTGCCACATAATACAATCTTCGTTCCTCTTCATATAATGCTATATTATCAGAATTCACATCTTCTCCATAAGGTTGACTAATTGAGGGAAGCGTTCCCTCTACCATATCTAATAAGTAGACTGTGTCGTATTCTAATCCCTTGCTAGAATGAATAGTTGATAAGATCATATTCGTATCTTCATTCCTTTTGCCATTCGTAATTAATTCTTTTAGATAATCTAATCTGGGTAAAAAGTCTTCTAATCGCTCCTCTTGATTAGCTAACATCTGCATAATTGCTGTTTTACTACTATCCATTCCATGGTCATCTATATACTCTAAGTATCCCATATTATGCAGAATTCTAAAAACAGTATCTCCTGCATTCCCTTCTCTGATCTTTTGAAAATGTGTATTCATAGACTTACAACGGCTTCTTAGATAATCGGGTATTCCTACTAACTTTTGTAAATCTTCCATGAGAGATGTTTTTCCATTATGACTATGCACAATTGTATTTGCCATTATTTTACTAATACCCATACCCAATTTATAATAGATTCTAAGAAAAGATTCCACATGAGTCGGTTCAAGTGCAAGTCGTATATAAGCAGAAATATCAGTTACAATTGGATGGGTAAAAAAAGTCATCTCATTACTTTTCATTCGATACGCAATTCCATTGCGTTCTAATTGGTCAATTAAAGGTAACGCACTTTCATTATTACGATATAACACTGCTGTTTCCACTTGAATATCAGTGGCTACTTTTAGAAGATAAGAATGTTGTGCCTGCCTTGTTCTTAACTCAATTTGTTTTACAATACCACCTTTTGATCTTGTAGATCGAATCCGTTTCTTATGACGCTTTTCATTTTGTTGTATGAATTCATCCGCAATCTTCACTATTTCCTCACAACTTCGATAGTTAGATTCCATAAGTAATACGGTTGCCCCTGTATGTTCTCGTTCAAAATCAACTAATGCTTCTGGATAGGCGGCACGAAATCCATAGATACTTTGATCTTCATCACCTACCATAAATAGATTCTTCCATCTAGAAGCTAATAATCCAATCATATCATGTTGTAATTTCGAAGTATCTTGTGCCTCATCCACACAGATGTAATGATACTGATTCTGAAAATGCTCTAAGACTTCTGGAGACTTTTCTAGAAATAAAAGTGCATATACCATCTGATCATCGTAATCCATTAACTGACGACTTCTCAATTCTTCTTGATATCTTCTAAAAATGGTAGAAAATTCCTCTACTTCCCAATCAAATTCTTCCATTTCTTCTTTAGAGAATCTCATATTTTTCGTGTAGGTGATAGCCAATTCAATATTTTTCACATCCAGTTCTGTTGGAAAAGTACCAACTTCTTGTTGGAAAATCCCCTTTATGATTCTATTCTTCATAGAATTATTAATAATAGAAAACGGCTTTTTCCCAATCAGATTGCCATAATGATTTAAAATCTTCTGGGATAATCCATTAATCGTACGAAATTCTAATTGATTCTTATACTCTCCCCCAAATACTTCTTCAAAGCGTTGCTTCATATCATTGGTTGCAGCAACGGTGTAGGTAACTGTTAGAATCTTCTCAGGAGAAATCCCTTGATCATAGATCATATATCCTAAACGCTTCACTAACACCGTAGTCTTCCCGCTTCCAGGTACAGCAAGAAGCAGTACCTTTCCTTGTATGGTCTGCACTGCTTTTTCTTGCTGTTCGTTTAATTGTATGTGATACTTCTTCTGAAATTCTTGATAACTCATGCTAGTCTCTTTCTTATGTTACTCTACATGGAATAAATACTATCTCTTCTTATTAAAGTATTGTAAGCTATAGTAGTAAAAGCTGTCAACTCATTCAGTTCATAGACAATGCTATTATTTTCCCACTTTCCTCATCAAAATATATGGAATAATCCGATGGAAAACGCTTCACTTCCTCACCAACTTGTACCAAATATACAAATGTAACTCGAGACACTAGTTGTCCATTTCCCATATCATAAAGGGACTCGCATTCCATATCCTCTATAAACACTTCATCATGATCATCATAACGACGGCTACTATAACTTTCCAATGCTGTGAGAATGTCACTCCCTTCCATGAAATAAGATTTAATTTCTTTAAAATCAGCATCCCCACTAGTGAATTTCGCATACTTTTCTGCAATTTCAAGAGAAATATCCCATATCTTAGAATGTTCTTCTACATCTAAGAGCAGATAATCTTCATTGACAATGGACGGTTTGTCTTGCTCCCATAAACTACTATCATTAGGAACAGTGTGTTCCATGTAAGAACTATTTTCCTTACTAGAAGTATTCTCAGTTCCAGAGTGATTCACCGATGAAGCATTTACTTGTAATGTCATTTCTAATCCATTAGCAAATTCTCCAATTTGATACCAACCATAAAAACAAAGGCAAGCTAACAGAAGGCAATATCCCATAATAATTTTATAAAAAAGTTGTATTTTCTTCATCATATCCCCCTATTTCACTAAAAAAGCCGTAGGCAATTGACGCACCCCTACTAACGAAGAGGATACGGACAACACCTCACCTTGATAAATCATCATTGCCGAAGAACCACCATCTAAGTTAGATGCATTGACTACGCCTTGTTCTAGAAATATTTCAATTATATCATGATAACTAGCTCCTATGGAATGTGCCTGTCGTCCATCAATATTTAGCAAGATAATAGTGCCGTCCCCACGTTGTCCAATGGCTGTACGTGGATTTAAACCTCCTCCTGTACCATCAATTGCAATAGGTTCTCCATTCATAATTAATGGTCCTATACCAGATAAGTTAAAACATAGTCCGTTTACAATTCCTTGGTTTAAAGCTTCTTCTGCTGACATTTTACCTACGATTAGTTTGTAATTACTATCAAAACCAGTTACACAATCCACATCGTGCCTATCTCCGTACGTAATTTCACTATTTTCTATTACATATCCACTAGGAACACTACCATTTCCTCTTCCATTTTTATCTTCAAAACCACCTGCATTAATGCCTGCCACAGCATGATCTCTTTCCACATATTCTGCCACTGTTAACCCTGCACTAGAACCACCAAATCCAGTATCTGGAGTAGCTAAATAAACTCTTGAAGGATCGTTAATAATCATCATTCTCCCTTTATACGTGGCTCCTGAAATTTCCACCACTTGAATCTCCTCATTACCCTCATACTCTACTTCTATTAAATTTTCATCCGTTTTCACATCCTGATAAGTAATACTATTTCTCTCAACAATATCCACAATAGTATCTTGTGTTAGAAAAAGTGTCGGAACAAACTTCGCCGCACTGGTTTCTAATAAACTCAGTGTAAGAATCTCTTTGGTTTTCTCATTATCACTATGATAAATCAAATGTAAACTTCCATATAAAAACAATAGAACAAATAAACAAGTTATTATAACTACTAAGATCGCCTGTGCTATAATCTTTTTCATGATCTTCTTCCCTTTCCACCAAATATATAATGTTTTTGTATAGAATAACTTAAGACAAAGAGTGTCCCATCTACCAAAAGTTTCATTAAAACAGGCATCTGACTCCATTCTACCATAATTCCTGTTACAAAAGAAGAGATGAGCATTAATGTGGTTGCCAAGGTATAATACTTTATAATCGCTACTTTTAGTCTTTCTTCACTACTAAATACTGTTTTATAATTCAAAGTAAAATTCACTACAGAGGATATTAATCGTGCCATAATAGATGCAATCATTACATCCTCCGCCGTATCATCTCCTTGAAAAAACAAGTATATCAATATAGAATACAAAGAGATATCCACTAAAAAGCTAATACAAGAACTGCCCACAAACTTGAGCATAACAGAAAACACTTTCATGCTATCTTTTATGGGTTGAAAATGAGATGTTTTATTTTCTTCAATATATATTGTCCTTATGGGTGTTTCTATTAATTGATACCCCCTTTTTTAATGTTATTTTATGCTTAATAAATTAAAATAACATTAAAAAAAGAAACTTAGTTGAGTAATTTTAACAACTTATGACCGGTTGAAAGAAAACATAATCCAAATAAACAGTGAAACAAACAGCAAATCCGTGGAAATGTCTTTTGGTAATGTAAGATTAACAGCTGTCTGGAAATTTGGATTCAAGTTAGAAATAGTAGAAAGAATATACTTATTAATAATTGGTGTATGAAATGATATTTTCACCCGCCCTTTTACCAAAAACCAAAATTTCTGTGATAGCATTTCCACCAAGACGATTAGTTCCATGTGTTCCACCAACAATTTCACCAGCAGCATAAAGACCTTTTATTACATTATTATTCATATCAATAACTTCCGATTTATCATTAATGACAATTCCACCCATAGTGTGATGAACAGCAGGAGCAACTTCTTGGATATAATAAGGAGCTTTCGCAATAGGGAGTAGTGCACCTCGTCTATTAAAATCTTTATCTTGTCCATGTTTTACAAATTCATTGTACTTTGTAATAGTTATTTCAAGTTCTTTAGCATCAATCTGCATATAATTAGCAACTTCTGAAATAGTATTACCTGTTGCAAAAAAATCATCTTTTTTTAGACGATCAATTTCCGAACTATTGCTTGATACATTGTTATTTATATCTTCCACTTCACTCGACCATAATAAAAATGCAGTACCACCACTTTGTGATAAAATTCCTTCCGAAACAATATCTCGTCTTTCAAGTTCCTCAATAAACCTTTTGCCCTCTCTGTTTATTAAAATAGCTCCATCAAATCTTGATCCACCTACGTGTGAAAGTTCTCCTGTACTTGGATTTGATATAGGAAAAGTCTGAATATAATCCATATGTACAAATTTAGCTCCAATTTTTTCAGCCATAACATGACCCTCTCCTGTAACACCTCCAACATTTGTAGTCTTATATCTTTCATCAAGATTAGAATCGTATCTCATTCTCATTTCAATGTTTCCACTGAAACCACCAGTAGCTAAGATTACACCATGATTCGCTATAATATTTTTATTTTGATCATTAACTTTTGCTATAATTCCAGTTATTCTCTCATCATTTCTAGTAAGCTCTTCTGCTTTAACAGAATTAACAATAGTAACACCTATAGACTGTGCCTTTTCTTTAAATTTTGTAATAAGTTCTATTGCATATTTGCCTTCAAACACAGTTGCTCTTGGGACACTATGACCACCAAAATGTATTAGAGCTTTCTCTTTAAAACATACTCCGATTTCATCTTGAAGCCATTTATAAGTTGGTAGTGCATTGTATGCAAGATATGTCGCTTGCTCTGTAATACTTTCACCGTCTCCACCCACTACAATATCATTAAGGTATGTATCTACATCATCCTCAACACCAGTAGCTATTTGGGCATCACTTCCTGGTATATTAACACCACCCATAGAAACTAAGGTATTTCCGCCTAAAGTATTCATTTTTTCAATCAGAAGAACACTTTTCCCTTTTCTTTTTGCCGAAATGGCAGCACTTAACCCAGCACCACCACTTCCTATTACAATAACATCATAACTGTTTTGTAACTCAATCTTTGTAGTAGAGCCAATTTTTTCAAGTGTTTGAGATTCAAGAATTAAAGTATTTATATTATTAGTATCTTCACCAGCAGAAATTAATGCATTACCAACAGCAGTTTTTAAAGCCATAGAGGTTATAGAACAACCATTTACATTAGGTATGCAAATTGTATTTTGTTCTATAATGTTAGGTAATATAGATTGAAAGGCAGGATCCGAAATCACCTTTGTTTCACTATGCTTGATAATGTCAATATCTTTAATCTTATTATTTTTAATATGTACTTTTAACTCAATATCACCGCCATAACCTTTTGATTTACCGATAAACACTCCATCTTTAACATTCATACAATCCCCCACTCCTTTACAACGTAAAATTTAACTTTACAAACCATACTTTTCTCTCCGTCTGACTACCTTGGGTCAACGGTACAAAGATTATATAGATAATCCCTTAATTTAACAATTTTACCATACAATTCACCAAAAGTCATTAACTATATACACTAAAGAATTCTATCGTTCTAAAATACAATTGGGTATGTTAAACGTTGTAACATCGCCATAAATTGGCACATACTTTGTAATCAAAAAGATGGACAACTTAAATAAAAGAAAGTAGACTTTCACCTTATTCGTTTTCTACTAAAACAACAAGCAGACATCTATGTATATATTTTTCATAACAAATTACAAAAAGAAGTAGCCATTACATTTATGGAAAATGCAAATACTTTTTTTGAACAGGGATGGATTACTTTCTTCACAAAATTATTAGATGAATAAACTACTATAATTATTTTATTGTACGGTTCGCCATCGCTAACCTGATAGGAGTGAGAAATGATTAAATTTGATCTAGACTTTACATACGAAGGCCAAAAAGAAAAAGCTTTAAATGATGTGGCAGGGACCATTGCGAAAGGTCAATGTATTGTCTTATGCGGACATAGTGGCTGTGGTAAATCTACCATAGGTAGGAGCATTAATAAGTTAATCCCAGAATTTTATGAAGGAGAATTAAATGGCTACTGTAACATACTAGGAAAGGACCTACAACATATTTCCATAGGTGAAGTGGGAGAAATGGTTTCTTCTGTTTTTCAAGATCCAAGAAGTCAATTTTTTACTATGAATAGTTGCACAGAACTAGCATTTGCTCTTGAAAATTTTGGTGTTCAACGAGAAGTTATTGAAGAAAGAATCAATGCTGCATTCACCTTTTTTTCCTTAGAGCGATTAAAAAATCGTAATGTTTTTGAACTTTCTGCTGGAGAACGTCAACTCATTGCGATTCTATGTATGTGGGTTCTAGATACTGAAATTTGCCTATTAGATGAGCCTACTGCTAATCTCGACTATGGAGCTATTAAGATATCTACCACTATTAACCATAGGGTTTATAGAACTTATTTTTGTTATGGTATATGAAAAACGATATAAGGCCTCTTTAGCATGGGCAAGCTTATTTGCTCTTACAGTGATTCCGTCCATTTTATTTCCATCCATTTATTCAGACTTTATGGCTTCTTTTTTCCCTAGATTTGTCTTTTTAGGGGCTACTGTATCTATGCTTACTGCAAATGATGGAACCTCTAAAATGATTGCTGGACTACTTCTTTCTGGAGGAGCAATTATTGTCTTATTGGGTGTTATCATTGCTGCTTTCGTAGGTGGTTTCCTTGGGTCTCGAATTGTAAAGAAACATTTTTCTACTATGGAAGATGTATCATAATTATTACGTAATATAACAATGACGATAATTGTACATCACTTGAAGGTGCAACTATCGTCATTTATTTTCCTTGTGCTAGCAAATGAAGTAATACATATATTTCGCTCCATAACTTCCTTTAGGTTAAAATATCCTTAGCTATAATACTTCTGTTCTTTACTTTTTGGTTTCTCTGGCAATGTCATTTTAAGCTCACCTTTTTCTACTAATGGCATAACAATTTTGCTCATTGCATAATATTGTGTTCTTCCTAAAAACTTTGCAAGTTCTGCTCTTGTTCTAGGCATTTTACAAAAATCTATTAGTCCTTGCGTTGTACTCTTTTTTCCGGTGATACAATCACTTTTTTCCACTTCACTCAAAGCACTATTTTTCAAAGTTACTATAAATGCACCTCGTCTATTGGTAAACTCTGGCTCACATAACCCCATTCTTTTCATTTCATAGCGAATCGTAGGTATGCCTGAGTATCTATTTTCTGCTGTCTTTTGCACTTCTAATATATGTGTTAGTGTTTGATTTCTTGTATCAGCATGAACCTTACCTAAACTATCAACTGTAATTCTACCATAAAGACCACCCTCATTTGTGATTTCAAGCCTATCACTATACATCACAATTCTCACAGGTGCTCCCTCCGTATGAATACTATAATCTCTGTGCATCAAAGCATTTAAGATAGCTTCCCTAACTGCTTTAATTGGATATTCTAGTTTATCTTGACGTTTGCCATCCTCATCAATAATTGTTTTTTCTCTCATATTTCTTTTTACAAAAGCAACTGCATCTTCTAACATTTCAGCGATAGTTCCTTCTATTCTCTTATTGGAAATAAATCGTTCTCCATCAGAACCAGTTTCTCCCATTATAGTTCCTGGAACAACTACTGCTGTAATACAAAGTTGTGGATATGTGGCTTGTGGATATTTCGCGAAACACATGATACCTGAAAGGGTTGGTTTCCCATCTTTTATTCCCCCCATTAAGTTAAGAATTTCATCATTAGAAAGTCTGGAAACATTTGGTTTATTTTCCTTTATATTTAAAATAAATTTCTCAAGCAACACATCATCTAACATAGAAAAATCTGTAAAATCTGTTGTTCTAATATCATCTTTCATTCTTCTATGGTATGCATCGTAGCTATAGATTTCATAATCACTCATAGGTTCATCTGCTTCTGCTACACGAATATAGGCGCCTTTCACTCTACCAGAACCTTTATAATAAACAGGTCTGTCTACAATATCTACTCCCGGAATTTCTGCTGACACAACCATTTTTTCATCAATCTGTACAACTGTAAATAACGGTCTAA
>JAWXVF010000145.1:0-6119 GCA_044425555.1 Eubacteriales bacterium | reverse complement strand
TCATATTTAGAGCAACTAAAGTTATAACAAAGTTGCTCTTTTTTGATTGCTCAAAATATGATACTTCACTAAATCATTGTATCATACAATTTTATTAAAGTATATTGAAAATAATGTATAAAAGGAAGGGTGATTATATGTATTAGAACGATTAAATTACAATGTATTAAATGTTAACTATGACGTTTTTACATTGTGATTTTTGTATTTTGGGGATATAATATACATAAATTAAGAAAGAGCGGATAGAAAATTTTATGAATAGAAATATTAGTAAGAGTATGAAGGAATATAAAAATGTAAAACCTATTATTCGAGAGTTAGATTATATGCATGGGGATACCCTTGTTACAAAGATCTATGTGGATTTCAAAGAGGAGAAGATACGAATTGAAAATTATTCTGATGACTTAATTGACCGAGCTTTTGGATGTATAGAAGAACCTACGTGGGAGGACTTTGAAATGTTCTTAGAGGAACGTTGCTTTCCTAGAACAAGGGATAAGATGAAGTCTATTTTAAGAGATATTGGTGTAGATACTTATGATCCTTGGCAGATTATACAAGTGACAGAAGGTAGAATGGCAGAAGATAGACATTGGATACAAATTGTGAAGTGATAGGGAGGAAAGCAAATGGATAGAAAAGAAAATCACTTGCATTCTTCTAAGGGAAATCAATTTAAATGGATGGAAGGGAATATATGGTATAAAATAGATGGTTTAGGATATGAATCGCTAGCTGAAATTATGGTCTCTAGGCTATTGGAAAAATCAAATGTAGAAAAAGTTGTAATTTATGATTATATACAATATGAACGGAATCAAATCATGGAAAATGGTTGTGTAAGTAAACATTTTCTGCAAGAGAATGAAGAACTTATAACAGTAGAACGATTGGTTTTGCAGACTACAGGGCAATCTATGGCAACATTACTAGTGGGGAAATCAGTAAAGGAAAAAATCAGGTTACTGGTAGATATGGTGGAAGATGTGACAGGTATTACTGATTTTGGTGCATATATTACCTTGTTATTAGAAATTGATGCATTTTTTTTAAACGAAGATAGACATACTCATAATATTGCAGTGATTAGAAAAAAATAATAAGTAATCGTTATAAGAAATGCACAGTACATATTAGTAAAGGTGCTAATCCTATTGTAGAGGGGATAGAGGATTTTCAGGTATGTAGGGAACATTATTATCTATATATTGACCCAGCTGGAGAGTGTAAAATAAAGTGTGTAAGTTAACCAATAAATTTGGAATTGTATTTACCATAAAATAGGCTAAAGTATTGTTGTGGTGAGAGTTATATGAAGAGTGGAAAGGAATGGAGATATTAACATGATAACAAATACATATGAATATGCGAAAGAATTAGTAAGCAAAATGACTATAGAGGAAAAAATGAGTCAAATGGTCTATCAATCACCAGCAATTGAACGTTTGAACATTCCAGCTTAAATTGGTGGAACGAATCATTACATGGAGTTGCAAGAGCAGGTGTTGCTTATGTAATTGGTTTACAGGGAGATGACAGGGAACACTTAAAGGCTACCCCCTGTGCAAAGCATTTTGCAGTGCATAGTGGTCCTGAAGAATTACGTCATGAATTTAATGCAGTTGTTACCAAGAAAGAAATGTATGAAACGTATTTATATGCGTTTAAAAGATTAGTGAAAGATGGAAAAGTAGAAGCTGTGATGGGAGCTTATAATCGTGTGAATGGAGAACCAGCCTGTGGAAGTAAAACTTTACTAAAAGATATCCTACGAGGTGAGTGGGAATTCAAAGGACATGTAGTATCAGATTGTTGGGCGATTAATGATTTTCATGAACATCATAAAATTACGAAATCGGTTACAGAGTCAGCTGTAATGGCTGCTAATAGTGGATGTGATTTAAATTGTGGAAGTGCGTATCTTCATTTACCCAATGCTTTTAAAGAAGGGTTGATAACACAGAAGAGGTAATTAATGAAAGTGTGATTCGATTAATTGATACGAGAATGCGACTTGGTATGTTAGAAGAATATCCATCGCCATATGATAACATTTCTTATGATGTAGTGGAATGCAAAGAACATATCTATTTATGGAGCAAGAAGCATTGTATCCATTTGGCTACGGTTTGCATTATGGAAGCATCAATTATAGTAAAGCCAATATTAGTAGCCGTGAACATAATGTATCGGAAAGTATAGTTGTTTCTTGTACACTAAAAAATAATAGTTCTTATTTGATTCATGAAATTATTCAAGTATACGTAAGTTGTAGAGAAGGTGAGATAGGAGAGGCGAAATATCAATTAAAAAATATAGTAACAGTAAGTTTACAAGCAGAGGAAGAACAAGAGGTAACATTAAAATTGTCACCAAGAGATTTTGCCAGAATTACGAATGATGGACTGTGTGTGGTAGAACCAGGAAGTTATCAAGTGTTTATTGGAGGACAACAACCTGATAGTAGAAGCAAGACATTAACGGGAGATGGTATTACAAGTTTTGATGTTATGCTCACAGGAGATGTGTTAGAGGTAGAATTTTAAATAGGAACATGCGCTGCTTTGTGGCGAACGTTGGTAAAAGATACAAAAGCAGAACATTTACTAGTCAAATGTGATTTAGATATGAATACAAAAAAGAACAGGTTCTATAGAAATATGGTTCTGTTCTTTTTTGTGTAATGAATTACACAAGTCTATTGTTGCTATTAAAGAGCGTTTTCATGCTAGATAAAATTTTCATTTACTATATAAAATAGGTACGTTATAATAGAATGGAAATAATTAAAATTTATCACTTCATTAGTGAATATCTTACAATAATAAAAGGATGAAACATGGACAACTCAATTGAAAATAAACTAGCAACTTTAATTGAATCTTTTCAACAACTTCCATATCTTTTTGTAGGTACGGGACTCTCAATGCGATATGCCAATGCTCCAAGTTGGCTATCCTTATTATATGAAACTTGGAAAATTTGCAACTCCTCTGGTACTGAATTACAATTCCAAAAATTTTGCCAAGGAATTGTATATTCACTGAATTGTGAAACTACTAATTTAACAAACGACGAAAAAGAATTTTTGTCAAATCCATCTATAGCCACCAAAATAGAACAACAGTTTTGTTCAAAATATTATAATGATGACGGTTTTGATTTATTAATATTTAGTGAAAATGAAAATAAGGATATTATTTTAAATCATTACAATCCATATAAGTACTACGTTTCTAAAATCATTGCTAACACTACAATTGACAATACTGCCAGTGAATATAGGGAACTTACTTCTTTATCCAAAATACAAAATAAAATAGCTGGTATTATCACTACTAATTATGATAATATATTGGAAAATATCTTCCCTGATTTTACTACAATGATAGGACAAGATAATTTATTAATTTCGCATTCTTTTAACATATTCGAAATATATAAAATACACGGAAGTGTTAATCTTCCTAATTCAATCATAATCACTAAAGAAGATTATTCTAACTTTGACAAGAAGTTAAAATATTTATCTGCGAAACTTTTAACTACATTTGTTGAACACCCAATTATATTTATAGGCTACAGTCTTGGCGATATCAATATTCGAAATATATTAACGGAAATTGCAGAATGTCTTACGAAACAACAACTTGACCAGATGAAATATAATTTTATTTTTATCACTCCATGCAACAATTCTCAGGAAGAGTATTCTATTCAAGAAAAAGAATTCGGTAATAATAGAATTATCATGCATGAATTTAAATTGCATGATTATTCCTTTCTATATGATAACTTAAAAAATATTCGTAGCTCTATGCCTATAAAACTTGCTCGCTCACTACAAGACATGGTATGTGATTACGTATATTCTGCTAGTGCTAAAAATACAGTGATTTTTGGAGACATTAATAGCCCTGATATTGATAATACGAAAGCTGCTGTATTCTTTGGAAAATCGGATACAATTTCACAAATGGGCTTTAGTTATTATACCCTTGATACCATTTTAGAGGATATCTTATTCGATAACAAACCATATCTTACTCACAGAAAACTAATTGAAGAAACTTTTAAAACAATTAGGAGTAGTGCGGGTGCAACTTTATTACCAATTTATAAGTATGTAAAAGCTCTCAACTATGCTCTTTCAGAAATACCTAACAACTATTTTATTGTTGAAGATTATTCTAGTGTTACACCTACAAGTAGCGATTATAAATCTCACATTAAAACGAACAAGCATTATTCTTCTATTTCGGAAATTGAGCATGATTTTCCAAGTCATATTCCTAGACAAGTGGCGCATATAAAAAAATATGCAGAAAATATCAAAACCGAAGAGTTAGGAGATTATTTAAGAAAATATTACTCTACAGAAATATATTTAAAACATTGTTCACTTTTTAGAAAGCTTATAGCTCTATATGATTATAAAAAATATGCAATTACATAATAAAGAAGGTGTAATCCTAATCTTTCAAATCTCCCATAAGAAAACCATCCCAATTGTTCATACACCTTGTACTTTTTATTATATGTCATAACGGTTATCATTATACCATGCACAGTTATAATAATCAATAATTTTTTAATATTTTTCTTACTTACGTTTTTGGTATAAGAATAAATCAAATATGGAAGAAAAAGAAAGTATTTATTGTAACTCATTTGCAAATCATATATAATTATATAAATTGTTAATAGATTATAAATAGCTTAAAATAAACATTAAGAAATGAGGAGAACATGATTACATTATTAGACACGGGCGCTTATCTAGTAAATGGGTCAACCATTATACCTGATAATAACGAAGAAATTGGAAGATTACAACAAGAAACAGGTAGTTCTACTTCGAAGGAAGCAGCGAAAAAAGAAACTATTGCATACGGAATCTTAGAATCCCACAATACAGTAGATTCTATGGAACGGTTAAAGATTCGATTTGATAAATTGACTTCACACGATATTACCTTTGTTGGAATTATTCAAACAGCAAGAGCATCAGGATTAGAAAAATTTCCAATGCCTTATGTACTAACCAATTGTCATAATTCATTGTGTGCTGTTGGTGGAACCATTAACGAAGACGACCACGTATTTGGATTAACCTGTGCTAAGAAATATGGCGGAGTCTATGTACCACCGCATCAAGCCGTTATACATCAATACGCAAGAGAAATGTTATCAGGTGGTGGTAAGATGATTCTTGGTTCTGACAGTCACACTAGATACGGTGCTCTTGGAACTATGGCTATGGGAGAAGGTGGTCCAGAATTAGTAAAACAATTATTGAATCAAACTTACGATATTAATATGCCAGAAGTAGTAGCTATTTACTTAACAGGCGAACCAATTTTAGGGGTAGGTCCTCAAGATGTGGCACTTGCTATTATTGGAGCAGTTTTTGAAAATGGTTATGTGAATAATAAAATAATGGAATTTGTAGGTCCTGGTGTAGATGTATTGAGTGCAGATTTTCGTATTGGAATTGATGTAATGACTACAGAGACTACTTGTCTTTCTTCTATTTGGAAGACAGACGAGACAATTCAAGAATATTATGAGATACACGGAAGAAGAGAAGAGTACAAAGAGTTACATACAGGTGATGTGGCATACTATGAGGGAGTAGTTACAGTAGATTTAAGTGCTATTCGTCCAATGATTGCTATGCCATTCCACCCGAGTAATACCTATACTATTGAAGAAGTAAATAAAAACTTAAAAGATGTGTTAAATGATGTGGAGGAGAAAGCAAAAGTAAGTTTAGGTGGAGACTTTGCTTATTCTCTACAAGATAAAATTGTGGATGGTAAATTATATGTAGAACAAGGAATTATTGCAGGTTGTGCAGGTGGTGGATTTGAAAATATTTGTGCGGCAGCAGATATCTTAAAAGGTGCTAGCACAGGGCCAGATGAATTCACCTTAAGTGTGTATCCAGCCTCTACGCCGATTTATATGGAACTTGTGAAAAATGGAGCTATTGCGAACCTTATGGCAACAGGGGCGATTGTAAAGACAGCCTTTTGTGGACCTTGTTTTGGAGCAGGAGACACGCCAGCCAATAATGCTTTTAGTATTCGCCACTCTACTAGAAACTTTCC
>JAWXVF010000144.1:0-6148 GCA_044425555.1 Eubacteriales bacterium | reverse complement strand
CCACTGCTTCGCCTTTTCTCCCTGTAAAATCCAATCCTCTACTATAGAATTCCCATTATCCGTATGATAGAATTGCTCTACTACTCTTCGATCATATTCTAGTCGCTCTTGTATTTGCGTTCGCAAAACTTCATCACTTGTTTCTTGTTGTAGTGCTACTAACTTTTCATTTCTTATGGCAATATTCTCACTTAGATTATATATGATTGTAGCCTTTTCAAAATCTGTAAATTCGTGCCCTATTCTCACATCCCATACTTTTTCTGTAACGCCTTTATTTTACCAATTACCACTGTTCTTACCTCAGCAGGCTCTACCACCTCTACTCGGTCACTATATTGCAATGCCCAATTTACCATTCCAAAGGGACTACACCTTACTTCCACTAGATCATAATCTCCTTCTACTCTCTTCACTGTAAATGTATCTCCAAAGGCATCATGGAGAAACGTATAATCTGCACGAAGGGCTTTATCTAGATTTCCCTTTTCCTTAGGACTTTTAATTCTCAGCCGAATCCTAGTAGGTCTATCGAATGACATATTCATATGAGTATATAGGAAGTTCTCCTCCCATTCTTGCGGTAGATTACCCACTAGATGTTTCTCTAGAATCTGTCTTCCCGTTCTATGGGAACGTTCATTTCGCTCAGGAATCGTAATATTTTCCATTAAGTCAACACGCCAAATAGACATATTAGGATTCTTAGGTGTTTCTGTTACCCAACAACCTATCAAATAGTAATTTCCACCATTTACTACTAAATAATAAGGACACAACCTATCAGGTTTCTTCTTATTGGGAACTAATTGGTTATGCCTATTATAGCCATAGAAAGTAAATTCGATTTCTACCCCATCCTTAATTGCCTGCTGAACAATCGTAAGCTTTTCATTTAATCTAGTTGCATCAAAGTTCTCTTTTCGATATACTCTACTAACTTCTGCATTGGCACCTTTATAATACTTCGTAGTACATTCCTTCTTAATCTTTTTAATAATCTTATTACACTGCTCAGTTTCCATAGTATCTAAGAAGAGTAATCCTTGTATCATATAATTGACTTCCTCGTAGGAGAATGGTTGTTGGTAATATATTCTACCTACTTTATGACCTGTTCCTTCTACGAGTTCTTCCTTCTCATCCTCTTCCTCATCTTCTCCTAGATAGCCATTTTCTCTTAGTAAGCCATCATATACCAATCTCCATTCCTCTAATTCTAGGAGTCCTCCCTCTTCATTCATATTCAATACTTCTGACATACGTTTTACATTCTTTCCAAAAGTACCCTTATGACCTAAAAGATCTTTGATTTTCTCTATTTCCCGTAAATTTTTCTGCCTTACTCGATGGTCTTTATCTGTATTCCACTTTAAATACTCGATTAATTTGTAGATTTTTTCAAATTGTGACTTGCTAGACTTATCTTTCTTTTTTTCTTCGCCCTCTTGATTTTCTTCGTTAGACATATTTACCTCCATTCCGAAGCGTTAGCTGAGAAACCTGTTGGATAGGTGAATTCATTCACCGAATATTTGTGACGTTTCGGCACAAATATTGGGGGGTGAAAAATAAGATTTTTTAAATTTATTTTCACCCTTGTTCCCTCCATGAATTCTAGCAGATTAAAATGCTTTGCTACTTTTTCTCTAGAAATCATACTGATTGAAAGCTTTATTAACATGCGAAACTGGTGAAAAATCACTGATGTCATTACCATCCAAAGCTAATAATTCCAATCGCATCAAATTCTTTAACACTGTAACCTCTTTGATTTCATTCCATACTAAATCCAAATCTCTTAATTGAGACAATCCTTCTAATCCACTAACCTCTTTGATTTCATTACTACCCAAACTCAACATTGTTAATTGTACTAACTTTTCTAATCCCCTAATTTCTTTGATTTCATTACCCCTTAGAAATAACTCTCTTAATTGTGTTAACTTCTCTAACCCTCCGATTTCTTTGATTTCATTACGCACTAAATTCAACTCTCTCAGTTGACATAAGTTCTCTAAGCCATTAATTTCTTTAATTTCATTATACGATAAATTCAACTTTCTCAATTGGCATAAGTTCTCTAATCCTCTGATTTCTTTGATTTCATTACACCCTAAATTCAACTCAGTTAATTGTGTCAACTTCTCTAACCCACTAATTTCCTTTATTTGATTATTCTTTAAAACTAATCTAGTTAATGCCTTAAAATGAACCAAGTCCTCTAATCTAGTAATTCCTCTTCTTCTTATTTCTAACTCCGTTATAGGTACCACTTCACTAGCAAGAATCTCTTCTCCCTCATCTTTTCCTAATAATTTACAAACTTCTTTTTCCATTTCTAGGTCTACCCATTGTATTACATAATCGCCTTCTAAATTTTCCATTTTTCCGCCCCCTGTACTCAGATTTTCTTCTAACTGTAATCACTACACCCTCTTGGCCAGCTCATATCGTGGCTAACTTCCCCAAGGTGTGTATCAACACTGTTGTAGTGATTCACTATGAAATTGTCAAGGTTCCTTTGTATTTATGTTATGTATATATTATAACATATTGGTGGGTGTCAAAAAACGCCCTACTTTATTTTTTCATATTTGAGTGCAGTGATTTCACTTGCTTGCAAGGGTGAAATCACAAACGTTGGCGGTGAAAATTTATTTTCACCCTTTCTATTAACAATCTTTCCCGCTCTCTAATTCCAAATACAGCATTTTTGAAAAAGTTTTGAAACTCTTCTTTCGTTTCTGGCATAATCTTTTCTAGACTATGTCCTTCCCAGAACATCTTTGGTTTCCCCTCTTCTACAAAAGGTTCCATATAATTCATCACTACAAAATCTGACCACATAGGAAAATGCTTCAACCAACTCTTTGTTTCCATAACATTCGCCTCTCCCACTAATTGTACTAAATAGATATCATCACGCCGTTCCACTTCCTCATGGGATTGATACCATTGATACAGACAAAGTAATGTAAGATCCCAAAAATCCTTTGTTCTAGGATACCTTGGTGCATTAAAGCATTTGAGCGGAACTGGTATCATATTCCCTATAGAATGCCTTACACTAATATACAAAATCCCGTCTTCACCTAATGTATCCTCAACATCTTCTAGATTTTCTAATATATAATCTTCCCATGTTTTGTATTGTGGTTTTGGAAAACATAACTTCTTACTTTTACCATCTACAACAAGCTTCTTCTTAGAACCATCATTTCCAAATAATCTTAAGTATTCATGAATTGCTGTAGCGTAACTATTCATTGTGTCACCACCATACACTAGACCATCTTTTGCCTTTATTTGATACAGATGATAAGAATCTACCCCTTCTTTTTGCAAAGATATTTCTCCACCACTTAAAAAGTGATAACTTGATTCATAAACTTCCATTGCCAATTCGGAAACATCACAATCAATTGGATTTGTATCATTTTTGTAATGGCACTCTTGCTCTAGCACACTCATACTTTCATCAATCTTTAGCTCTTTGTAGAATTGTCTCTTTAAATCTTTTAATTTTCTTTCCATATAGGTTGTCTCCTTTTTCAATCCCTGTGTTTAAGTTACTTCTACAGTATACTAAATTGTGGGTGTCATATTTGACCCTGTATAAGTTTTTTATTTTAAATCAAAACTTTTTTCTACTCTTATTTATGTTATCTTATAGTGTCATACTTTCTATTAAAATCATCCCTTCATACAAAAACTTTCTCAACGTGGGCAACTGGCGACAAGTCATTGATGTCATTATCTTTCAAAACTAACAGTTCCAATTGAGTCAAATTCTTTAACCCTGTAACCTCTTTGATTTCATTCCATCCTAAATCCAAATCTCTTAATTGAGACAATCCTTCTAATCCACTAATCTCTCTAATTTTATTCACTCCTAAATCCAACTTTCTCAATTGATATAAGTTCTCCAATCCCCTAATCTCGCTGATTTTATTCATACTCACATCTAACCTTATTAATTGCCATAGCCCGTCCAATCCCATTACTTCTTGTATCTGATTTTGTTGCAAATACAATTTTTCCAATTGAGTCAAATTCTCCAATCCACTAACCGCTTTGATTTCATTACAATCTAAAACTAGCACTTTTAATTGTACTAACTTTTCTAATCCTCTTATTTCCTTGATACGATTGCCATCTAAAAACAGCACTTTTAATTGTGATAAAGTTTCTAATCCACTAATTTCCTTGATTTCATTATTCCTTAGAAATAACTCAGTTAATTGTGTTAAGTTCTCTAACCCTCTTATTTCTTTGATTTCATTACCCCATAAATTCAACTTTCTCAATTGAAATAAGTTCTCTAAACCACTCATTTCTTCTATTTGATTATCCTGTAAATCTAAGCTAGTTAATGCCTTAAAATGAACTAAATCCTCTAAGCTAGTAATACCCTTATCCCCTAGTTCTAACTCCGTTATAGATACCACTTCACTAGCAAGAATCTCCTCTCCCTCATCTTTTCCTAGTAATTTGCAAACCTCTTTTTCCATTTCTAGATCTACCCATTGTATTACATAATCGCCTTCTAAATTTCCCATTTTTTCACCTCCTATACTCAGATTTTCTTCTAACTGTAATCACTACATCCTCTTGGCTAGCTCATATCGTAGCTAACTTCCCCAAGGAGTGTATCAACACTGTTGTAGTGATTCACTATGAAATTGTCAAGGTTCCTTTGTATTTATGTTATGTATATATTATAACATATTGGTGGGTGTCATATTTGACCCTACTGCTTTTATTTTATAAAATATGTACTTATTCTTTTTCTTCCTTCCTATTTTACAATACATTTTTGCAAACTAATTTACTTTGTTGTATCTTATCATTATGTTATACTTATTTTAATAGTTATCACTATCAAAATCACTAAATAATTCTATTACACAAACAAAACAGAAAGCGTAAGTACTGCTAGAAAGGGAGTTCTATGAGAAAGCAAATAGGCATATTTCAATCTAAAATTATTAATACGTTAAAGTAACTATACCTATTTCATTTATGCGTATGAAAGCTGATAACTTTCGGGTTATCAGCTTTTCTTTTGTCTTATTATATCTTAAATCAAAAATCAGTATATAGCTAGTCACAGATTTGTGACTAGCTATATACTGGTTTAACCCTTACACTATTTTGTTTTAAATCTTCTTAAATAGCAAATTATTGTGGTAATTAGCTCATCTTGATAAAATCTTTCTATGGAAAAATTCAAATTATTAATTTTTTATATTCATCTCCTTCTCACCACGCAGGTTTTCTTATAAAAGGCGATTCCATACTCTAGAATATCTGCATACCCTTCATCCTCTAATCCTACTCGGTATTTCCTATCTTCCACCTGATTCAAAGCTTCTTGTACTTTACTTTCTATTTCCACTACCTTCTCCGCCACTTTAAATTCCATAAGACAAGCCTTCCCTCTATGGGTAATATATTTTACAATAAAGTCAGGTCGTCCATTCCCACTTTCCCGATTAGAAATAGGCAAATAACCCTTCATTCCTTGGTAAAGCCCTATCATGACTCCATGGTAAAAGGTTTCTCTTTGGGTCGGAACAGTTCCATCATAACAACTAATGGTTCTCTCTAGCACTCTTGTAATCTCTTCTTCCATGATGTCTACATCTCCTGCTATGGTAGCTTCATATAGCTTGGTTAAATCTGCTGAGTAGACACATTCGTTCATCCAATCCATGATGTGTTCATCATAAATATAAGCCACTTCCTCATTTGGAATAGTAAGCGTTGCATATTTTTTGCGATTCTCGTATCTCTCTTTTACCTTCTTCAAATACCCTGTAAAGTATAGAAAGTTCCAGAGATTATCTTTACTCTTGTATACATCTTCATAAGTAATATCTTCATGAATGGGTTTTTCAATACTTCCTCCTGACAGAAGAACTTCTATTTCAGCCTTTACCACCTCATCTGCCCCATAGATTAAATCTTTTACGATGCTGTTAGAACTGGTGTTTGCCCAATGTGCTGTAGGATAGGATTTTGCATCCACTCGTAGATCATTCATATACCTCACTAAACTCCAAGGATTGTACACCTGCTTCTTGCCAAACACATAACCATTGTACCATTCTCTTACTAAATCCATGCATTGTTCTCTATGAAA
>JAWXVF010000143.1:0-6208 GCA_044425555.1 Eubacteriales bacterium | reverse complement strand
ATGTAACAAGCATGAACAAATATGAATTATGTGTTGTTATTAGCGCGAAAATCGAAGACGATGAAAGAGGTGTGACTTTAGATAAAGTAAAAGCACTTGTAGAACGTTTCGGTGGTTCCATCACTAATATTGATGAATGGGGTAAGAAAAGATTAGCTTACGAAATTCAAAAAATGAAAGATGGTTTTTACTACTTTATTCAATTCGACGCTGATGCTACCGTTCCAGCGGAAATTGAAAGTCGCATTCGTATTATGGACAATGTCATTCGATATTTATGCGTTAGACAAGACGTAAAGTAGATGACAAAGGAGACATAACATATGAATAAAGTTATTATAATGGGACGTTTAACACGTGACCCTGAGATTCGATACTCACAAGGTGGAAACTCGATGGCAATTGGAAGATATACACTTGCAGTAGACAGAAGATTCAATCGTAATGGCGAAGAAAATGTAGCAGATTTTATACAATGTGTAGCATTTGGGAAGTCGGCTGAATTTGCAGAGAAATATTTTCAAAAGGGAATTAAGATCTTAGTAACAGGTCGTATTCAGACGGGTAGTTACACCAACAAAGAAGGTCAGAAGATATATACCACAGAAGTAGTTGTGGAAGACCAAGAATTTACAGAGAGTAAGAATAACAGTGGCGGTGGAAATAATGGAGGCTATACAGGTGGAATGGATCATTCTTCTGTTTCGGGTGATGGTTTTATTGGAATCACAGATGGTATAGACGAAGGAGTTCCATTTGCATAATGAATGATTCAGTCGTATGATGATTCAAATTAGATTAGGAGGTACAATATGGCATTTAATAGATCAGATAGATCCGACTCTGGCATGAAAAGGAGAGGTGGAATGCGTAGAAGAAAGAAAGTATGCGTATTCTGTGGCAAGGACAGTTCCATTGATTATAAAGATACTAATAAGTTAAAGAGATATATCTCTGAAAGAGGTAAGATTCTTCCAAGAAGAATTACTGGAAATTGTGCGAAACATCAAAGAGCTCTTACTGTTGCAATTAAGAGATCTAGACACGTAGCACTTATGCCTTACGTATTAGATTAAATGGAATGAATGATGAATGATTGGTAGGTGTATTCTTGTTAGAATACATCTATTTTTTGATGTTGAGTGATTGGTGTCGTAGGAGATAGATTCTATATATTGCATAATTATACGTTTTGATGTGTATAGATGAGTAATTATGCAATTTAATTTGACATTCATCATTTGTAATGATAGAATATAGCAGACTTATAAATTTGAAACTGTATAATCGGAATACAAGTTTCTAGCACAAAAGGAGATTATGAAATGAAGAAATTAATGTCAGGTTTAGTAATTGCAATGTCTATGTTAGCAATGGTAGGTTGTGGGTCGAGTGAAACTGTTTCCACAACAGGAGGAGTAGAAGAACCGGTAGAAGTTACAACGCAAGTAACGGATAGTGCATCTACTGAGGAAGAAGTAAGTGAAGATGCAGAAGAAACAACAGGTGAAGTAGTTAGCAATGGTACGTTAGTTATGGCTACTAATGCAGAGTTTCCACCATATGAATTTCGTGAGGGAGATAATTTTGTAGGGATTGATGTAGAAATTGCTACTGCAATAGCACAAGAGTTAGGAATGGAATTAAAGATTGAAGATATGGCATTTGATTCCGTAATTGCTGCGGTAGTATCTGGTAAAGCCGATATTGGTTTATCAGGAATGTCGGTAACAGAAGATCGTCTTGTAACGGTAAACTTTTCAGATACTTATACACAAGCTGCACAAGTAATTATTGTAAAAGAAGGTAGTGAAGTAACGACTCCAGATGACCTAGAAGGGAAAACGATAGGAGTACAATTAGGTACTACAGGAGATATTTATAGTAGTGACATTCAAGATGCAACAATTGAACGTTATAACAAAGGTTTTGAAGCGGTACAAGCTGTCTTACAAGATAAAATTGATGCAGTAATCATTGACCGTGAACCAGCGAAAGTATTTGTAGAAGAAAACGAAGGTCTAGTAATTATTGATGAAGAATTTACATTAGAAGATTATGCAATTGCAATTAATAAAGATAATATAGAATTATTAGAACAAGTAAATACTGTACTTGCAACGTTACAAGAATCTGGCAAATTAGATGAAATTAAGGCAAAATATATAACTGCAGAATAGGGACAATAGTATGTTTGATGATTTACTATACAATCTATACTTGAATTTTATAAAAGAAGACCGTTGGAAGTACCTTACCAATGGTCTTGTAACTACATTACAGATTACATTTTTCTCTGTATTATTAGGAATCTTTATCGGATTCTTAGTGGCTATCATAAGAGCCACTTACGATAAAACAGGAAAATGTCGATTCTGGAATGGGATTTGTAATGTGTATCTTACTATTATACGTGGAACTCCTGTATTAGTACAATTGTTACTCATCTATTTTGGAATATTTGCCAGTGTAGATATTAGTAAAATGTTAGTGGCAGTTATTGCATTTGGAATTAATTCAGGTGCATATGTGGCGGAGATTATACGTGGTGGAATTATGTCCATTGATAATGGACAGTTTGAAGCAGGTCGTAGCCTTGGATTTAACTTTACACAGACTATGATTTTTATTATCCTTCCACAAGCCTTGAAGAATGTGTTACCTTCCTTAGCGAATGAATTCATCGTATTGTTAAAAGAAACTTCTATTGCAGGTTATATTGCCTTAGAGGACTTAACAAAAGGTGGAGATATTATTAGAAGCAGAACGTATAATGCATTTCTTCCTCTTCTAGCTGTAGCAATTATCTACTTAATTATGGTAATGATCTTTACTACGCTAGTAAAGCGATTGGAAAGGAGGTTGCAAAATAGTGAACACTAATGAAAACAAACCTATTATCCAAGTGAGTAACTTATCAAAACATTTCGAAGGTGGTAAGATTAAGGCTCTAGATGGATTAGATACTACTATTCATAAAGGCGATGTGGTATTTGTAGTGGGGCCTTCTGGATCTGGGAAAAGTACATTTCTTCGATGCTTGAATCGACTGGAAGAACCCACAAGTGGAATCATTACCTTTGAAGGAGTGAATATAACGGATCCTAAGACTAATATTAATATCCATCGCCAGAAGATGGGAATGGTATTCCAACAATTCAATCTATTTCCACATATGACCATTATGAAGAATCTTACGTTAGCACCTATGAAATTACAGAATAAGAGTTATACAGAAGCGGAAGAAGAAGCCATGAGATTATTAGAACGAGTTGGTTTGTCAGATCGAGCTAATGCTTATCCTAATCAATTATCGGGTGGACAGAAGCAAAGAATTGCAATTGTGCGCGCCTTATGTATGAAACCTGATGTAATGCTCTTTGATGAACCGACCTCTGCTTTAGATCCTGAAATGGTAGGGGAAGTACTGAATGTTATGCGTGATCTTGCATCTGAATATATGACTATGGTAGTAGTAACCCATGAGATGAATTTTGCGAAAGAAATAGCTAATCGGATTATATTTATGGCGGATGGAATGATTGTAGAAGAGAATAATCCTCGTGAATTCTTCGAGAATCCTAAGAGTGAACGCTTGAAGAATTTCTTAAGTAAAGTAATCTAGTATCAATAAGAAGGAGTATACATTACCGAATTGGTAGTGTATACTCCTTCTATGATTCTTCTAAGTAATACTTAGAAATTAGTTACTTTCGTGGAAAGTTCTAGAGATGACATCAGATTGTTGTTCTGGTGTTAACTTAATGAAGTTAACTGCGTAACCAGACACTCTGATTGTTAATTGAGGATAATTCTCAGGGTGTTTTTGAGCATCTAATAAAGTATCTCTGTTTAATACGTTAACGTTTAAGTGATGTCCACCTTGTGTTGAATATCCGTCTAATAAAGCTACTAAGTTATCAATTTGTGAATCTGCGATTGCTGCTGACATAATAAAGTCCTCCTTATTTGTTTTCTGTTATTTTTATTGTTGTGAATAATCATCTAATCCTTGTTCTAGAGTGGGAACACTACAAGCAAGTGGTGTCCTAGAACAATCTGTACAACCCATAGTCTGAACAGTCTTAGCTGTATCTTCGAGAGTTTCATCTGTATTTACATTAATATGACCGACTCCGTTTTCTACTCCTGCATCTAACATAGCAATTATATCATCAATTCTAGCATCCTTACTCATTGTAATGCTCCTCTCATATTAAACATAGTTAAGATTATTTAGATAAATCAAGTTCTAAATCCCCTGCAAATACTTGGTCATCTTTACCAAGAGCTCCTGGGATAATGGTAAATGTGTTTGAAATACCATCTTGTGAATCGTTAAATGGTAATTTTGATACAGATGCTAAAGAAGCTACAGCACCATGTGTATCACGTCCGTGCATTGGGTTTGCACCTGGAGCAAAAGGTTGACCAAGCTTACGTCCATCAGGTGTAGAACCAGTTGCTTTACCATATACTACGTTTGAAGTAATGGTTAATACAGACATAGTAGGGAAACCATTTCTATAAGTATGGTGTCTTCTAATCATAGTCATGAATTTAGATACCATCATCTTAGCAATATCATCTACACGATCATCATCGTTACCATATTTAGGGAAATCTCCAGTTGTTTCGAAATCAACAATGATTCCATCTTCATCTCTGATAACTTTTACTTGAGCGTATTTAATAGCTGATAAAGAATCGGCTACTACAGAAAGACCAGCAATACCAGTAGCGAAGTAACGAAGTACATCTCTATCATGTAGTGCCATTTGAGCTCTTTCGTAGCAATATCTATCATGCATATAGTGAATAACATTTAATGTATTTACATATACATCAGCTAACCATTCCATCATATCTTCGAAAGCTGGTAATACTTTATCGTATTCTAAGATATCACCTTCGTATGCACGATACTTAGGTCCGATTTGCTTCTTAATCTTCTCATCTACACCACCATTTAAAGAGTAAAGTAAACATTTAGCTAGGTTAGCACGGGCTCCGAAGAATTGCATCTCCTTACCAACGCGCATTGAAGATACACAACAAGCGATTGCGTAGTCATCTCCATGAGTTACTCTCATAAGATCATCATTCTCATATTGAATAGATGATGTTTGGATAGACATCTTCGCACAGTATCTCTTGAATCCTTCTGGTAATCTTGTTGACCAAAGAACTGTTAAGTTTGGTTCAGGAGCAGCACCTAGGTTCGTTAGAGTGTGTAGGCAACGGAATGAAGTCTTAGATACCATATGTCTTCCGTCGATACCAACACCTGCTAATGTTTCAGTTACCCATACTGGATCTCCAGAGAATAATTGATTGTATTCTGGTGTACGAGCAAACTTAATCAAACGTAACTTCATAACGAAGTGATCAACGAATTCTTGGATTTGTTCTTCTGTAAAAGTTCCATTTGCTAAATCTCTTTCTGCGTAAACATCAATGAAAGTTGAAGTACGTCCAAGAGACATGGCAGCACCATTTTGTTCCTTTACAGCTGATAAGTAACCAAAATAAGTAGCTTGGATAGCTTCTTGCGTATTAGTAGCTGGTTTTGAAATGTCACAGCCATAAGATTCAGCCATTTGTTTCATTAATTTAAGAGCTACGATTTGTTCAGAGATTTCCTCTCTAAGACGAATTACTTCGTCAGTCATTGCACGTCCTGTTGAGTCCTTTTGTTCTAACTTATCTTCGATAAGACGATCAATACCATATAATGCAATACGTCTGTAATCTCCGATAATACGTCCACGACCATAAGCATCAGGAAGACCTGTGATTACGTGTGAAGAACGACAAGCTCTCATATCCGCATTGTAAGAATCGAAACATCCAGCGTTGTGAGTCTTTCTATGAGTTGAGAAAAATTCGCTTACTTCTGCATCTAGTTGATATCCGTTATCTTCACAAGCCTTCTCAGCCATACGAATACCACCATAAGGTTGCATTGAACGTTTGAAAGGTTTATCTGTTTGGAAACCTACGATGGTTTCAGTTGCTTTGTTTAAGTATCCTGGACCGTGTGAAGTAATAGTAGAAACTACCTTAGTGTCCATATCAAGAACACCACCTGCGTCACGTTCTTGCTTTGATAAATCTAATACTTGGTCCCATAAATCTGTTGTGTTCTTCGTAGCACCTGCTAAGAATGAATCGTCTCCATCATATGGATGATAATTCTTTTGAATGA
>JAWXVF010000007.1:0-40341 GCA_044425555.1 Eubacteriales bacterium | reverse complement strand
ATCTGCCAGCAAAATCTCCTTCACCACATTCTTAGATAAGACATCTGTATGCATAGCGTACAATTCTAATTCTACAATGGTCTTAGCTGTCAGCAAACCTCCATATGTTTTTCCTACAGGTTCCTTATCCCTCTCAATAATAAGACATTTAATGTCTCTCTTTAATAGATTAATACCCGCACTTAACCCCGATATTCCTGCTCCAATAATCACCACTTCACACATGAATGTAATACCACCTCCCACTCCTTATTCTTACAAAAAACTAATACCACTATTATACTCTATTTCGCATATTTTTCCAATAGGTTTTTTAGCAACTTTTCATATTAATTATACTTATTCCGTAAAACGACTAGTTTACTACAACTGTCTTATTACAATTTTTTATACTAAAATGCAGCTTGAAGTTTACTCATTCTCTTCAAACTGCATCTATTGTGGTTATATATTATTCCTTTCTAAGGTATCTTGCTCACTTTACCTGATAGTATGAATACACTTACATGGTCGTTTGAAAGCATAGAACAGAGTTTGTCTTTTGAGAATAATAATATACGCTATTAGACAAGAAATCTTCTTCATCTACACACTCTTCATTGGCAGACTTCACCAATGATTTATAATGTTCTACATCTTTACTTGTTTTTGTTGGTACTAGAATTAGTTCATGAATAGAACTAGGAAGAATATAGAAATCACTTTCCATTTCTTTTGCGAATGATTTTAAGATACTTGGAGAAAGAAGGGTGACAGCTCCATTTACATCAGAATTGTTATCTAGAATGTACATAGCACTACTTTGATCGGTGTCATAAGAGCAAGATTCCTTCTTCCTATTCGTATCAGAATCTTCATACTCTGTACTATCCACGTGTAACATTCCATAGATTCGTTCTTCTAAAGTAGAAATACGCGGTACAAACAATCGCCTCATATTACGAATTGCAATTTTATAGAGCGTGTCTACTTCTATCCCCCACATCTCACAATGTTTTTGTTGTAAGAAGATACTAGCATGATGCAAGGGTTTCTCCTCAAATAAATAGTAGAATATAATGGCCAAATCGTGAAACCGTTTATGGGGATGTTCTTTTAAATATTCTATATTCGCTTCGTAATTCACCAACTTACACACAATATTATGTTTGACTGATGCAAAAGTTTCAAAGAAACCTCTCTCTAGCTGAAACCCTAGTAAACTATTCTCATAACAATCTAACACATCTAAAGCAATAGCCGTGTAATCTAATTCATCTTCTAACTCTTTACACCGTTCATACATATCGTCTATATAAATGTTTGGATAAATATTAGTTCCTGGTGGAGATATTGTAATTCCATTTAAAACAATCCCATTGTTTTTACAAACAGTAGTGGTGGTCAGTGTCGTATCCTCACCAAGTTGCACTTTTAATTCTTCACATAATCTTTCTTTAAATTCTTGAAATTCCATCATTGTATTCCTTTCATTAGCTTATTTCTAAGTGAATAGTTACCATTCTATCTGCTCTTTCTAATACTACATATTCTAAATAAAAAGAGAGACAGAAAAAGACAATAGATCTCTCCATTGTCTTATAAGCCATTTCTTATGATAGTCATATACAATCTATACTCTTGAAAGGTAATCCCCTGTTCTTGTATCAATCTTAATTACATCACCTTGTTCTACAAAAAGTGGTACATACACAGTCGCTCCTGTTTCTACGATTGCGGCCTTCGTCGCCCCTGTAGCAGTATCACCCTTTACTCCTGGTTCTGTTTCTGTAATCTCTAATTCTACAAAAAGTGGTGGTTCAATTGCAAACACATTACTATTGTGGGAACAAACCTTACACATATCATTTTCCTTAACAAATTTCAAGGAATCACCAACCGATTCTTCGTTCAATGCGATTTGTTCATATGATTCCACATCCATAAAGTGAAATAAATCTCCATCCGAATATAAATATTGCATATCTTTTCTATCAATACGTGCTTGTGGGCATTTCTCATTCGGTCTAAATGTTTTCTCTACGACTCCGCCATTAATAATATTTCTTAACTTTGTACGAACGAACGCAGCACCCTTCCCAGGCTTTACGTGTTGAAACTCGATAATCTGATAAATATTATTATCGTATTCAATCGTAAGACCGTTTCTGAAATCACCTGCTGATATCATAATTAATCCTCCTAAATTTTCAATTCACAATCTAGTACTAGTTTATAATAAAATCTTTCATTTTTCAACCTTTATTTTAATCTTTTTATTTTAATTTGTTCTTACCTCCAATTTAAAAGACCTGTCCTAATAATTTCTTCTGATTCTTAGGTAGAATAAACTCCATAAACGCTTGGTAATCTAATGGTTTCGAGAAGAAATATCCTTGTACGTATTGACAATTACTATCTAATACAAAATCAAGCTGATCCTTTTCCTCTACTCCTTCTACAATAATAGTACGTCCAGTGGCACTAATACCAGCTGTTAAATGTTTGAAAAATTTTTGATTTGATTCACTCATCATTGCGGATAATAGTACACTACGATCAATCTTAATAATATCCAAAGGTAACTCTAACAACGTATTGATATTAGAGTAATCCACACCAAAATCGTCTAACTCAAATACAAATCCATCACCTAACATTTTCTCCATCATATTGGTCATAGAATGGTTATCTGCAATTAATGTTCTCTCTGTAATTTCTATTTTGACACGATCTGTAGAAAGTCCATACTTATCCATGATTTCTTTTACATTATCATTCATCTTAGGATTTAAAAAGATACCATAAGGGAAATTAACAGAAATCGCCTCTAACAACAATTCTTCTCCAAATTGATCCATCAATTTCCTCAAATCTTCACATACAATATCTAATACCACATACGTCATAGGAATAATCAAGTCAGTAGTCTCAGCTAGATCAATGAACGCAGAAGGAAAAATAATAGAACCGTCCTCCTCTTTCATACGTACTAATGCCTCTGCTTGCGTGAAGGTACCACTTTTCGCTGAATACATAGGTTGATAATACATTTCAAACATACGATGATCAATGGCATATTTCATCTTCTGTATCATCTTACTCTTTTCTATTAATTCTTTGACTACTTTCGTATCATATAGATAATCCATCTCACAATGCGTTTCACTTAGAATACTAATAGAATACTCTGCTGCCGAGAGCAATTCATCTACTGTGGAACCAAATATTTTATTATCTACTCTAGCACAAGCCAATCGAATAGAAACCAACTGATCCTCCACTAGTAAAGGCTTTCGTAATTTTTCTAAAATGGTATCTACTACTTTCTCATGAACAGAAGTCTTCTCCAGTAATAATGCAAACGCATCACCTTTGTACACGTACACTTGTTCATAATCTAAATGCTCTAATAATTTATAATTGATAACTTGTAATAATTTATCTCCATATTCTAACCCATTTCGTTCATTTAATCTCTTTAGTTCACGAATTTTTAATATGTATAGAGAAAAATCGGTTTCTTTTTGAATGAGCACTTCCATATTGTATTGTAATGTCAAAAAGTTATTGGCTCCTGTGACTGTATGCACTGATTTTCGATTGTTCTGTAAATACATATGCACCGCTAAGACACACATTACATTCATCATGACTGGTATAATCATATTAGGGAATACAAATTGTAAGAAAAGCCCTACTAATTGCACTACCAAACTTCCTAAAATCACTAAAACTGTATTCCGATTCATATTATGAGACTTACGCAATAACACGTCTATCATAATTAAAAAAATCAATACAGTTGCAAAGTAATACGGTAATTGAAACCATTCTCCACGTACGTACCCTTCTGTTACGGTAAAAGAAAACACATTGCCATTTCTAATTTGAACAAATAATATAACCGTATAGATAATATGAGGTAAGGTACTATGAACTAGCTTCTTACGAATATCCTTCACCATTATATTCTTGGTAGATATAATGGTATAGAATACTAGATACCCTGAAATAAAAGAGGGAATCAATGCAAAATATAGCGTATTAATGACATATCCTAATACTACCGATTCTCCTAATACGTATCCATTATTTACCACACCTCGCAAAAAAGACAATACAATAGAAAGAATAGCAAAGATATAACTACCTTTTACAATTCTATTTAATAACGTTCGTTGTTTATAATTGGTTAAAAAACTATATCCTGTCACCGACAAAATTACAAACATTGCAAATTCGCCTGCAAAATTATATGCTAACATAAAAACTCCTGTATAAACTTTTGTTGGGTTTCTGGTATTATAAATTGTGCGAAGCTCTCTAATTGTAACGGACGCGAAAAGATAAACCCTTGAATATATTCACAACCACACTCTATTATAAAATCAAGCTGCTCTCTATCTTCTACCCCTTCTACAATTACTGTGCGTCCTGTTTCTTTAATCCCATCCACAAGATGTTTAAAAAACTGTTTATTGTTTGTACTTTTTAATGCTGCTATAATTACATTGTGGTCAATTTTAATAACTTCCATTGGCAAAGTTAATAAGGTACTCATATTGGAATAGTCCACACCAAAATCATCTAATTCGAATACAAATCCTTTGCTCTTCATCTGTTCCATAGTCTCTATCATAAAGTCATAGTCAGAAATCAATGTTCTCTCTGTAATCTCAATCTTAATCAGAGAAGGGGCAATCTCATATCGTTCTAATATATTCTCAATCTTCCCTTGCATATTAGAACTAATAAAAATATGATATGGAAGATTCACTGAAATAGTCTCTAGTACTAAATCATCTCCGTATTGATCTATTAACTTACGAAAATCCTCACAAACCATTTCCAATACTACATAAGTCATTGGTACTACAAGTCCTGTTGCCTCTGCTAAATCAATAAACTCTTCTGGTAATAATAAGGAACCATCTGTTTCTACAATTCGTACTAATGCTTCTGCTTGTGTAAAATCACGATTGTTCTTAGAATAAATTGGTTGGTAACAGATTTGTAACTTACGATTTTCCACAGCATCTCTAATCTGTTCAATTTTGTCACGCCTTGCCGTCATGTCCTTCATAATATGTGGATCATATAAGTATTGTGTCTCCCCACGTGTTTGTTTTAACACACTTAACGAATATTCCACTGATGCAATTAACTCTTTATTAGTAGAGCCAAAATGCTGGCTATCTACTTTTGCACATACAAAATCTAAAAAAATACGATCAACATTTTCCACGTTCATCGGTTCTTGCAAATGCGCTAAGCACTCTTTTACCAATGCTTCTTTGTCTTCTTCTTCTCGTAGTAAGATAGCAAATTCATCACCACTATATCGGTATATGTAATCATATGAGAAAAACCCCATTATCTCATTGGTAATTGCCTTTAAGGTCTTGTTCCCAAATTCAATTCCATTTCGTTCATTAATACTCTTAAAATCTCTTAAACTAATTACATATAAAGAAAAAGAAATGCCCTTCTCGGAATAAGTGTCCATCTGCTTATGTAATGCAATACGATTCTTCGATCCTGTTAATTGACTAATATAATTGCGTTCACTCTGTATATATAAATGCATAGCCAGTATACTAGCTATATTACCAACACTCGTCATAATAATGTGACTATACATAAATTGTATTACCGATAAAGAGCCTGCTAATGTCATATTAATGACTACTACTAGAAGTACTTCTCTATGAATATATCTACGATTCACCACTACAATTCTTGCAATAAGTAGAATATGAATTCCTACAATTAAAAATGGTAGCTGAAACCATGTTCCACGAATATAACCTTCTGTACTAGATGCTGAAGAGATAAGTCCATTTCCAATATTAACTAGTACAATTGTAGCATATACCATATAGGGCGTTACACAGAGAAACAAATTCTTACGTAATGCCACCATATTATTCTCTCGTTCTGCTACCATCGTACATAATAGCAAGTATAACCCACTTGGCAGTGGTGTTGTAATTAAATATAGTGTATTTGTAATAAGAATTAATGTTACATTGGCATAGCCATCCTTTGGAATTCCCACGTGAATAGAAATAGTTAATGCAATGGATGCCAAAAAGGTAATCCCATACAATCCTTTCATACAATAATTCACTAGATTCTTCTCTTCGTAATCAGTTCGAAAGGATAAAATAATAATTAAGATAATAAAGGGGGCGGCATATTCTGCCGCCAAATTATAGACTACCATGTTCCACACTTTCTATCAGAGACTAAACTTCAACTTCGAATATCACGTTCTCTTCTTAAAAATTATATCATGTATATGTCATATTTACAACAACGAATATCATAAATATAGTAGCCTTTTCTTCCCATATCGTTATAATATAATTATTAATGTTACTTTGCTATGCATAGATTTTTATTCTATAGATTATATCTGCTATATGTGTAATCTATGTGCATAGTATCACTTAGCACCTAATTATGGAGGATAACACATGAATCGATTTTCTAACCCTAATTCCCATTACCACAATGCCACCGATGATCCTAAGGCGATTGTACTCAATTACCATGCTTCTCCTATAGTAAATGGTAGAATTGACATTACCGATATTTTACAAAGTACTTTAACTCACATGAATCGCTCTAACCGTTGTGGGGTTCTCTTTTTACCAGAAAATGATTACATCATTACGAAAACCATCTACTTTCCTAGGGGTATTCGTATGTATGGTTTTGGTAAGAATCGCCCTTCCATTACTTTACCAAAAGCTACCACTGGATTCGATCAAGGAGACTCCCCCTTCCATGATGACATGAAATATATGTTTTGGGTAACTACTTGTCCACCCGTTTTACTCACTAAAGAAAATAAGCATCGTTTTTGTGCCACTACTCCAGATGGGCTATATGGAATTGACGATGCCAATCCAGGTACCTTTTATACAGGAATTTCTAATGTGAATTTTGTGATTGAAGATGATAATCCTTGTGCTGTGGTTATGAGAACTCACTTTGCACAAACAAGTTATATCTCTTATTGTGATTTTCTTATTGGAAACGGAAAAGCTGGTATTGATGCTGTGGGAAATGAAATGGAACATCTTTACTTTGAAGGTGGTGAATATGGTATTTGGACAGGTAAAACTTCCCCTGGTTGGCCATTTGTTTTAACCGATACAGATTTCGTAGGACAGCGAAAGGCTTGTTATCTTAGTAATCAAAATGGTACGACATCTCGCCGTGTTTCTTTTGGCAATTCCCCTTGTGCTATGACCTCACTAGATGGTCATTGGGACAAACAGATGTTAATTGATTGTATCTTAGAAAATATTCATACAGGAATAGAAATCTTTAGTGAGAGAAATACTTGTACCCAACATAATATGACCAATGTTCTCTGTAAGAATGTTACTACTTTTGCTAAGTTAATGGAATCTAATAAGACCATTGATGCAAAACAAACTTCTTATATTGTAGAAAGTTTTACTCACGGTTATGTACAAACACTTGGGGAAGAAGATATGACCTACACATCTGATTTCGTATTAAGCAATGCTGATATTAGTAGTTTTGCAGGAACAGAAGTAGTTCCACAAATGCCAGACCAAAGCACTTGGGTGAATGTAACTACCTTTGGAGCTGTTGGCGATGGAATTACAGACGATACAAAGGCATTACAAGCTGCTGGCTTATCTGGTAAAACCATTTATTTCCCACAAGGAAATTATATTACTTACGATACCATCTTACTGGTACCTACTACGAATTTTATTGGACTCAATCCTATTTCCACTTGCTTGACATTGCCTGATGATGCTCCATTATACGCACGTATTGGTAGCCCTAAGGCATTATTAGAGACTCCCCAAAATGGAACCAATTATATTTCAGGATTTGTATTAGATGTAAATGCAAGAAATCCTCGTGCAGTAGCTTGTATATGGCAGGCAGGGGAACACTCTTACTTATATGATATTAAGATTCTAGGTGGTCATGGTTCTCTTAGTAGAGATGCTGACTTTTTACCACCTTATAACAAAAGTCGTACTGCTGATTACGATGAAAATCGTTGGTGGGATAGCCAATACTGGAGTATCTGGGTAACCAATGGTGGTGGCGGTATCTTCAAAAATATTTGGACTGCTAGCCCTTATGCAAGTGCAGGATTATGCATCTCAGAAACTTCTACAAAAGGAGCTATTTATCAGATTTCTAGTGAACATCACGTACGCCATGAAATTATTATGCGTAATGTTTCTAACTGGTCATTTTATGCTATTCAAACAGAAGAAGAAGTTGCGGAAGGAAGCTATTGTCTACCATTTGAATTAAGTGATTGCGAGAATCTTCTATTTGGTAATTACTATACCTTCCGTGTAATCTGGGTAGATAATGAATTCCCAACTACTATGAAAACTTGGAATTGTAAGAATATTTCTTTCCAAAATGTTCATAACTTCACACAGATGAAATTCACCATGAACGATATTGTAGTAGATGCTGTAAGTGGAGAATCTGCTGGATTTTGGCAACTTGCCAAGCTTACTATTGAAGATAGCACTACAAAAGTCCCTCTCTCTCAAAGTGCTGGGGAAGCCAAATTGATGTTAGAACAATTAGATTATGTGGATGCTATGTGTCAAGATTCGAAAGGGAATATTTATTTCTGTGATTCACGTGTACATTATATTTACAAATACAATATACTTACTGAAACATTTCATTATGTAAGTCGCTTACATTATAGACCTGTTTCTTTAGCTTGTGATAGCCAAGATAATTTATTAGTTGTTACAGAATATAAACCAGTTCCTGGTTCTCTCAGTGAAGAAGGTGTTCCTGAACTTTCTTTAGAAGATCATGGGGAACGTTCTCGTGGTGACTGGGGTGCGTGTTTCTATGTATTCTATAGCTTTAACAGAAGAGTACGTGTGTATTCTATGAATCCTACTTCCCCTGAAGCAAGTTTAGTAGAACTTAAGCCACAGAATAGAAAAGGTCTGTCTTTAGACACTTTATATTATCCTTCTAATCAATGGCGTGATAACAACGACTTTATGAAGGTTATTACCATTCCTGATGAGAACTGCTATGTTGCTCCTGACGGTGTTACTGGTATTGTACATACACCAGCCATTGCAAGGTCGTGTCACTTAGTAGCAGCTACCGCAGGGTCAACCATCTATCTAGTAGATGAGTATGGTAAACAGACAGTTAAACTTGATGTATTAGACAACTTAGATATCACAAATCCCACTATTGTTCAGGAATTAGGAGAATATTCTAGTCTCATGACTCCTAATGGACACTTGTACGTATGTGATAATCACCTTTATGATTGTTACGATGGAAAAAGAAGTTATACAAAATTACAGTCTCGTCCTGCCTGTCTCTTACACTTAGTAGAACAGAATACACTTATTATTTCTGCTAGAGATAAGATTTATAGTATGAAATTAGGAGATTAATTCCTTAACCCTAATCAAATATAGTAAAAAAGAGCTGTCCCACTAGAGATTTAATCTTCTCGGTGTGACAGCTTTTTTTCATCATCAATAATTCTTTTTATTCTTATTCCCCCCTTACTTCTACCTCACTTTCTAAGTACTACCTTCTGACTGACTCATTTGATTACACTTCTTCATCTGCCAATAATAACCTATTACCAATAAGATTACCGCTCCAATCCAAGCCACTACATCTGCAAGAGATACTCCCACAAAACCAAAAATAGTTGGTAATACAATAGTAGCAATAATTCTTAATAACAATTCTAAGAAACCTGATAACATTGGTAATATAGCATTTCCAATTCCTTGTAATGCAGAACGATATGCATATAGTAATCCTAATAAGATGTAAAAAGGAGAAATAGTTCTTAAGTAACTTTTAGTCGCCTCAATTACTTCCACTTCTGTTGCATCTACGAATAATAATGCTATTGGCTCACACAAGAAATAAGAAAAACTAGTTCCTAATAAGCTTGCTACAATAATCACTATCACGCCCTGATGCACTCCTTGATAAATACGCTTTAATAAATTGGCACCTAAATTTTGTCCTGTAAAAGTAGATACAGCAATTCCTATGCTTACAATAGGTTGCATAGCAAACATCTGTATCTTGCTTGCTGCTGCATACGCTGCTACATATGTAGCACCATATCCATTTACCACCACCTGCATTAATAGAATACCAATTCCTGTAACGGAATTTTGAAAAGCTGATGGAACACCTAAACGTAATAAACTTTTTACTATATTATGATTCCATTTCCAATACTCTTTCCTTGGAAAAAGTTCAGGTCGCCTTTTAAAAATATAGAACATTACTAAAATAGCGGAAATAGTCTGAGCAATGGTAGTTGCCAGTCCTGCTCCTGTTGTACCTAAGGGTATTACAATAACTAACAATAGATCTAATAACACATTTAAAATAGATGAAAAAATTAGAAAGTATAATGGAACACGAGAATCTCCCACTGCACGTAGAACAGAAGATGCTAAATTATAAAAGATCAACCCTATAGAGCCAGCAAAGACACATTGCAAGTAGTCTGTTGCATACCCTAGAATACTTTCTGGTGTATTTAACAACTTTAAGATACTCCTAGCATAAATAGTTCCTAACAAGGTCATTGCTACTGCAATGATTAGGGATAGATATACACTCATTGCAATAGCACTTTGTAGACCTTGTTCATCCTTCGCTCCAAAACGCTGGGAAACAATGACTGTAAATCCAGCCGTTAATCCTAAAGAAAAACCCAATGTAGTAAACATCAATGATCCCGTAGATCCCACTGCTGCCAAAGCCTCTAATCCAACAAATTGTCCTACAACTACAGAATCAGCCATATTATACATTTGTTGAATGAGACTTCCTATTAAGATAGGGATGGAGAATTTTAATAATAATAGATAAGGACTCCCCTCTAACATATTTTGTATTTTCTTCTCTTTTTTCATCATCCCTATCCTTTAACAGCACCAATAGTAATACCACTAATAAAATAATTCTGTAAGAATGGATACACACATAAAATCGGTAGTACCCCTAGTACTGCTACTGCCATACGAATAGCAGAAGATGGTAATATAATAGTCTGACCAATTAATGATGCATTCGAAACTAAGTATTGTACATCCATTAACATCTGATTTAACAAGCATTGTACACTATACATAGTGTCTTTATTAATATAATATAATCCATTCATCCAGTCATTCCAATAATTCAAACCTACTAATAATCCAATAGTTGCTAGAATGGGCTTTGACATAGGCAATACCACCTTTAATAAGATAAATAATTCTCCTCCCCCATCAATACGGGCCGCCTCTATAACTGCATCTGGTATATTGCTAGTAAAGTAAGTTCTCATCATAATCACGTAAAAAGCTCCCATTAATAACCCTGGTAACAGATAAGCAAACCACGTGTTCTTAATTCCAAATGTTTGCGTCCACATCATATACGAAGGAATCAATCCTCCATTGAATAACATGGTAAAAAATATAAAAAAAGAAAAGAAATTTCTTCCTGGTAAATCTTTTCTCGATAATGGATATGCAAACAAAACTGTTAAGCATAAATTAGCTATTGTTCCTACTAGTGTTACCCCTATAGAAATCATATATCCTCTTACTAGCATACTAGAATCTATTAATAGATAATAATAGGCTTCTAAGGAGATTTCTTTTGGAAGAAAGCTATAACCATTACTAATGAGTGCCGTTTCACTAGTGATAGAAGAAAGACATAACAATGCAAAAGGTAAAATACACGCAAGTGATAATAAGACCATTAATATATTAGCACTTGTTTGAAATAATTTATCATTTTTAACCATACTACAATTCTCCTTTTCTTAAAATAATGCATTTTCAGAATTAATCTTTTTCACAATAAAGTTCGCTACTAATACTAATATAAATCCAACTAATGATTGGTATACACCTGCTGCTGCTGCCATACTAATATTATTTAAGGTGAATAATCCTCGATAAACATATGTATCAATGGTATTCGTCACTGGTATTAAAATTCCACTATTCATTGGCACTTGATAGAACAACCCAAAATCTGAATAGAATACACGCCCAATTGCCATTAAGGTTAATGTAATAATAGTTGGATTAAGTGATGGAATAGTAATGTGTTTAATTCGTTGCCATCTTGTTGCTCCATCTATTGCAGCTGCTTCATAATAACTTTGATCAATCCCCATTAAAGTAGCATAGTAGATGATACTGTTATAGCCAAATCCCTTCCAAATATTTACAATCACTAAGATGATTGGCCATGGCTTAATAGTAGAATACCAAGTAACGGTTGGTAAGCCAAGTGGTTCTAAAATACTTTTATTAATAAATCCTGTATCTGCACTTAAAAAAGCAAAGACTAAATAACTTACTACAACCATAGAAATTAAAAATGGAACTAATATTGCTGTTTGATAAAACTTCTTAGCATATACTGCTGTAATCTCAGAAAGTAGAATCGCTACTGCTATTGCCACCAACGTTCCTATTATAATAAATATTGTATTATAACATATCGTATTTCTTGTAATAATAAATGCATCTGATGTGGCAAATAAGAATTCAAAATTTTTTAAACCTACGTATGGACTTCCCGATATCCCTTTTGCATAATTAAAATTCTGAAAGGCTATGCGCAATCCTGCCAAAGGTACGTAATTATTAATCCAAATATAGGCAATACCTGGAATCATCATTCCATAGAGTGGAATGAATCGCTTATATTTTATAAAACATTTTTTTAAATTAATTACCATCTGAAAACCTCCTATTATTTCCTACATTTCTTCTTTTAGAGAAAAAGAGAAAAGCAAAAGCCTTTCTCTTCTTTACTTTAACATTCTCTCTTACCAACTATTATTTCGTTGCATACCATTCATCTAGTTGTCGTTGTTTCTCTTCTACAATGGCATGAACACCTGCGCTTTCTAATGCTTGTAAATATTCTGGTAAATAGACAGCTGGGTCAACATCTCCACAGATTAGAGCGTCTGCATATTGTTCGTATACATTCCAACAAGCCGTTACTTCATTAGATACCATAGAGTTATCCCACACAAAACCATTTGCTATTGATACGGTTGCCGATTCATTCCAAACAATTGTTTGTTCCCATAAGTCTTCTTCGTTTCCTTCCCAAACTGGAGTAATCATTTGATTTAGCCAAGCCCAAGGATACGCTATATAACCTGTATTCGTTCCATTCACACCTTCTGGATAACTAATCATTGTTTTCTCATCATTAATATATTCATAGTGAGTTCCTTCGATTCCATCTACTAAAATAGTTTGTAATTCTGGATTCGTATAAATCTCATTGACTACTTGCACTACACGTTCTGGTGCTTCACAACTATAAGGAATCATCCATAAAATATCCACTCGCGTTGTACTAGTCCAAGTATCTGTTAAGGTAATGGTTGCCATTTCTACTCCCGAGGCATTCTGTGATTCAATTTCAATACCAGGTTTCGTATTTTGGTAGAATCCAAATGCTTTCTTAGCAGAAATCAAGGTCGTAGTACTATCTGAATTAGAAGAAGCATCTGGCATAATTAATCCCATTTGCGACCATTTATAATGTAATTCACACAGTTCACGAAATCTATCTGTCGCATACCAATCTTCTACTAGTAAGTCTGTTGAATTCATATCCATCAACACTCCAAAGTCATCCCCTAAATCATCTAAGGCAACTGCAGTATACATAGATCCCATATCCGATACAATTGGATACGTATCAGGGTACAATTCTTTTACCGCTACCAATAATTCTTCCATTTCTGCTTCCGTAGTGATTTTCGAATAATCAATCCCTGTAGCATCCGCCATTTCTTTGTTGAAGATAAATCCATAAGATACTGACGTTTCCTTATTTGCTGGGAATGCATAGATTCCACCATCTAATGTAGTTGTGTTCCAACTTGAATCACTAATAACATTTCGTAAATCTGGTCCGTACTCATCAAAGTATTGACCTACTTCTAAGATCTGTCCACTAGATGCCGCCGAAACATACGTTGCACGATTTTCATAGAACAAGTCTAATTTCTCACCAGATGTTAATGCTAAGGTAATCTCTGTAAAATAAGTTCCCCAACCAGAACGCTGTACTTCTATGCTAGTGTTATACAATTCTTCTGTAATAGCAGAAGCTGCTGCTGAAATCGCTGCTAAGTCTTCTGACGAGGAATCTCCTGGGTATTTCATAACCACTGTATACGGTTCTTGGTTCGATAAATCTCCCGTTCCTCCATTACTGCTTTCTGTTGTACTTCCACCACTTGATGATGAGTCATTTCCTGTTGAAGACGTATCGCTACTAGAACATCCTGCCATTGATACAGTTAACATTGTTAAAGTTAATAACATACAAATTTTCTTTTTCATACCATTCTCTCCTTTTCTATATTGCTATATTTACTATCTCGTTGTTACTAATTTAATGGTATTTTATCAAAATCTACACGTATTAACTACTCATAAAGTGACCTTCCCTATTCATATTGTGATGTTATAATTATGACTTACTCTATTTCTTCTTTATGCAAGCGATATTCACTAGGAGAAACACCAAATTCCTTTTTAAAGCATTGTGCGAAATATGAAAAATTACTATAACCAATTTTCGATGCGATTACAGAAACCGAAAATTTTGTATTCTCTAATAACGCCTTCGCTGTTTTCATCTTCTCTTTTAATATAAATTCTGATAAAGTACATCCCATTTCCTTCTTAAAATAACGTGATAAGTATTCTGGATTTAAATATACTGCATCTGCAAGTTCTTTACGTGAAATATTTTTTTCCATATTATTATGAATATATTCTCTTATTTCTTCTATTCGATTTTCCAAAATATCGGTAGTACCACCTACACTTTTTAAATATTCAATAGTAAATACAATCAAGCTTTTCATACGTTCCACAGAAGTGTAAGAATTCATCATAGATTCATAATTGTATTGTTCACTTTCACTTGATTCTAGGAATAAACCTTCTGCACTTCCCTTCCTTAGCAAATAAAAGAACCATCCAATATAATCTTGATGAAATCGTTTCAAAAACATTTGATTAATCTGACCAGACGCTACTTGTTGTTGAATACACATAAGTGCTTCTTGTACCACTACATCATAACATCCATCCTTGATCATACTATCCCAACTTTGATAATTAGGAGATTCATAAACATTCTCTTCTATTCTAATAGTTGCACTTTCCATGAACTTACATTCATTCATTACATTTTCATAAGATACGTTCATAAGTTGTTGATAGATTTGTGGTAATTGTGCAAACTCTGCCACATCTCCTTCATAAATAGCAACCTTCATTTTAAATCGTTCCTGTAAAAAAAGGAAAATTTTCTCCCATGCTCTTTCTAATTCCCCTTGCTGTACGCTTTCCTTCGTATATAAGATTATGTAATAATACGTTCGATCTAATGCTACTACCATTACTGTGTCTGCCATTTCTTCAAACATTTCTGTTGCAACATTGTCTAACACATATAAGAGTAAATCTTGATTCCACTTCTCTTCCTCTTCACAAGAAAAAATCTGTAATAAGGCACTTCTACATTTTGTTGTTTCATCTATTTCTGCAAATAACATGGTGGAATTCTTTAATAAGGTACTTGCCTCTTTATTAAATTCTAATAAGTAATCTCTTAACATCTGGCTTCTCATTAAATACTCTTTGTTTTTCGCTTCTTTGGCATAAACAAAGTAATCATCTTTGATTCGTTCTACTTGTATCTTTTCTAAGGCTTTCTTTAGAACTTCTTCTATTTCTGAATAAGGTACTGGTTGTAATAAATAATCAAATCCTTGTAAGTAAATAGCTTTTTTAATATAATGAAAATCTTCATGTGCTGTAAGAAAAATACATTTGATAGGAAAGTCGTGTTCTAATACCCATTCATACAATTCTAATCCGTTGCCAAATGGCATTTCAATATCACACAACATTAAATCAATATTGTGTGTTTCTATGATTTCTTGAGCCTGTTCCATATTATTTGCTTGATATACGTTGCTAATCTTTAGTTGTTCCCAATGAATTCCTACTAAGAGTCCATCTATAACAGTTTGTTGGTCATCTACTAATAATATATCCATCTCCTACACATCCTTTCTTACTTGAATTGCTTGACTGCAAAGTTCCTATTTAAAATCTTCTTTCATAGGTATAATTAATTCACTATGTGCTCCACCTCTACAATTACTTAATTGTATCTGTGCCTTTCCTTCATAGAGCAACAATAATCTTTGTACAATGTTATTAATTCCTATATTTTCATTTCCCCGCCACTGTAATTGGTTTGTTTGAAAATATTCAATAATTGAGGACGGATATCCCTTTCCATTATCACGTACTACTATATCTAAATATACTCCTTCTTCTGCTTCTAACTTAATAATCTGAATCACGAGTTCTAAGGTTTGATTGGGTACTGCTGCATATTTACAACTATTTTCTACGAAGGACTGAATTACTAAATTGGGAATCAGGTATTCTTCTAATCCCTCTTCTATTTTTAAATTTAATTCTATTGCATTCATAGTACTATTTCGTAATAATTCAATATAAATACTTACATTTTCAAGTTCCTCTTTTAATGGAATCAATGAAGTCTGTTCCCTTAAGCAATAACGAAGGTATTTAGAAGTTTGTAATACTAAAGGTTGTACTTGTTCGTATTTTTTCAATTCTAACATGCTATAGATTAATTTCAAACAATTAAAGAAAAAATGTGGTTTTAATTGTAATTGCATACATTGTAACTCAACTTTTTGTATGATGGATTCTTTTTCATAGGATTCAATTTTTAATTTGTTAATCTGTTCTAACATTTCATAAAAAGTAACGCTTGCTACTTTTAATTCACTAATAAAAAAAGCTGGTTTCTCTTCTTTTTTCCTCTCTTTGTTATCTCGTATATCTCTCATAATTTGCGTCAATTGTTCAATAGGTACTACAATTTTGTGGATTAACAAAAAGTAAATCATAGGCACCATTAAAATCATAACCACAGCAAATAAATGAAAGATCCAAAGATACGATTCTAAAAGGGTAATCCCCATAGTCCAAGGTGAAAAATGAAGGAACCAAACACCATAAGGCTCTAAGAATTCTCCCACAGCTAAATACGTTTCTCCCTCTATTGTTTCTGTAATATAATACCCTTGACTTAAATCTTTTTCCAATGTATGTTCTTGGTCAATTTCATTTTCTTCTACTAATAAAAGACCATCTTTCGTTGTATAATATAAAATAACACCCGTTTCGTTAAGTTGTTCCATTTGGTAATTACATAGTTCTTGTAAATCCATAAATAGAATACTATAGGCTTGCTTCGTACCAACAATGCTACATAGGAATTTTCTATGTTCTATTTCTTGTAGAAACCAAGTGCCTGTTGGATTCTCCTTCATAGTATCTACTATTTCATGAACAGATTGTCGTATTGCTATCATTTCTTCATTTTCATAGATTCCATCTTTAAAAAAAGTATAGGTAAAGTCATTTGGATTAGATACGATACTCATAGCACTAAACCAATTGCTATTAATCATAGTCATTAGATATGCATCTCGAATCTGTCTGATTCGATAGGTGACTGTAATGTAATTATTTTCAATTGCTAGTGGCTGAAACTTTTCATCATTTGCCCAATCTTCTAGGATCATATAGCCTAAGGCATTCAGTTCTGCTTCCATAAGAGATACATATAACTCCATTGTCTGCTGTCCTGTCTGTGCGGCTTGTTGATTCACTACTTGCACAGCTTTAATTAAAAACGTATTGTACATGATAAAAAATACTGCCATGGGAATTAATACAATTGATAAAATTAACATCACGTAACGTCTTGCACTGATTTGTTTTAACAAACCATTCCATTTACGTCCCATTTTCCACCTCCACTTCCTAGCAATCATTACAAATAAAGCTGTCAATTCTCATTGACAGCTTTATAATCTCGTTTCGTAACTTCTAATGAATTCCTATAATTGTGTACTAAGCCAATCCTAAACGTTTAAACACTTCATTATACGCTTCTTCCACATTTCCCATATCTCTACGGAAACGATCTTTGTCTAACTTTTCATTCGTATGCACATCCCATAAACGGCATGTGTCTGGAGAGGTTTCATCAGCAAGAATAATCTCCCCTTTATAACGTCCAAATTCAATCTTAAAATCAATTAATTTCATATCTGCTTGTAAGAAATAAGCTTTTAGTACATTATTTACTTGAAAAGCATACTTTTTCAATAGTTCGATTTCTTCCCACGTTGCTAATTCTAATGCCACAGCAAAATGATCATTAATTAATGGATCCCCTAGATCATCATTCTTATAGCTAAATTCTACAGTTGGCTCTTTAAACGGCGTTCCTTCTTCTACTCCAAGTCTTTTTGAAAAGCTTCCTGCTGCTACATTACGAATAATCACTTCTAATGGTACAATTTCTACTTTTTTGACTGCTGTTTCACGATCACTTAATTCTTCTATGAAATGAGTAGGCACTCCTTCTTTTTCAAGAATTTGAAATATGTGATTAGACATTCTATTATTTACTACGCCTTTGCCCACAATAGTACCTTTTTTCTCTCCATTAAAAGCGGTAGCATCATCTTTATAATCTACGATTAACACATCAGCATCTACTGTGGTATATACCTTTTTTGCTTTTCCTTCATACAGTAAATCTAATTTTTCCATTTTTTATCCCTCTTTCTTTCTATTATACTTACTATTGATAGATTCCTATTTTTAAAAAATCCTTGATAGATCATTAATAACAATAAAGCCCATTAATACCATTAAGGCAACGAATCCTATAAAGTGTACTACTCCTTCTCGCTCTGGTGATATTGGTTTTCCTCTTACAGCTTCTAACAATAAGAATACCAATCTTCCTCCATCTAATGCTGGAATAGGTAATAGATTCAACACTCCTAAATTCACACTTAATAAAATAGCAATATTTACCATGGTTAAGATTACGTATTTCGTACCATAAGGAGATGTTGCCTCAATAGCATCATCAATAAACACCGCCATCCCCACAGGACCTGCCACATCATCTTTGCTTACTTTTCCTTGTATCATCATGACAAGACTCTTTACAGTTGAAATCAACGAATATCGTACTTCATAGTATGCGTATTCTATTACTTCAAATCCCTTTGGCTCTACGTATGTTCCACCTTGAAAACCAAACAAGTATGTCCCTGTTTCCTCACTGTAGCGAGGTGTAATAATAGCCTGATGCGATATTCCGTCTCGTTCGTAAGTCACCGTTACCGTTTCCCCTTGATTAAAAAAAGAGAATAATGTAATCTCACGATATAATTGAATCTTCTCTCCATTTAATGACTTAATGGTATCCCCTGCTAAAATTCCTGCTTCTGCAGCTGGATAACCTTCCATCACGGTATCAATGGTGGTCTTATCAGATCCTGTCATACCAATCAATATCAACGACAGAAAAAATGCTAAGATAATATTAAATATAGGTCCTGCTAATACGCAAGAAATCCGTCCCCATACACTAGCCGATTGAAAGGAATCAGAAGGAATTTCTTTACTCGTATCAGAATCGTATACACCATCTTCTCCTTCAAATACACAAGCTCCACCAATTGGTAGTAGCTTTAGAGAAAACAAGGTATCACCCTTTTGTTTCTTAATTAACGTTGGCCCCATTCCTATGAAAAATTCATTTACTCGAATCCCATTCTTCTTGGCTAATAGAAAATGCCCTAATTCATGTGCGGTCACTAATGTTCCAAATATTACGATAAATGCAATGATTGTCAATATCATTCTCCTTATAACTTCATGCTCTGAATATATTCATATGCTTCTTGTTCTACAGCTAGAATCTGCTCTACATTCGGATTCTTTACAAGTTTATGTTGTTGCATACACGATTCGATTACTTCTATAATTCCTAAAAAAGATAACTTACCACTTAAAAATAACGAAACTGCCTTCTCATTAGCTGCATTATATATGGTTGGCATAGAATCTCCTATACGTGCAGCTTCATATGCTAATTCTAATCCATGAAATGTATCTCTATCAGGTTTCTCAAAAGTCATCTGCCCTAATGTAAAGAAATCTACTCTCTCACATTCCATTGGCTTTCTATCAGGATAATATAAGGCATACTGAATCGGTAACTTCATATCAGGCATACCAATCTGAGCCATAATTCCTCCATCTAAATATTCGACCATAGAATGAATCATACTTTGTGGATGTACTACTACCTCAATTTGCTCTAGTGATACATCAAATAACCATTTTGCCTCAATCACCTCTAACCCTTTATTTACAAGAGTGGCAGAATCAATAGTAATTTTCTTCCCCATACTCCAATTAGGATGTTTTAAAGCCTCTTCCACAGAGATTTCTTGTAGTTGTTCATAACTTCTACCACGAAAAGGTCCACCTGATGCTGTTAGAATCAACTTATGAACTCGATCTTTACGTTCTCCATTTAAGGATTGAAAGATCGCACTATGCTCACTATCTACTGGTAAGATGGATACCCCTTTTTTAGCTGCCAATGGCATTATAATATGTCCAGCCGTTACAAGAGTTTCTTTATTCGCTAGTGCAATATCTTTACCATGTTCTATAGCAGCAATCGTAGGACGTATTCCAATCATACCTACGATAGCAGTCACCACCATCTCTACTTCTGTCAAGGAAGCAAGTTCCATTAATCCCTCGATTCCTGACACGACCACAATTCCCAAACCTTTCATTCTTTCTCGTAGAAGCAATGCATCTGCTTCTTCCCATATACCCACATACTTAGGTTGAAATTCTCGTATTTGTTGCTCTAATAAAACAATATTACTGCCTGCCGCCATTGCAACTACTTCTAAATCCTCATTCTGTCGTACAATGTCTAAGGTTTGTGTGCCTATGGATCCTGTAGATCCTAAAATTGCAATCTTTTTCTTACTCACCATACTTCCCCTTGTCTATCTATGTGTCACTATCAAACTCTCACTATAAGAAAATAATCAATATAAAGTAAATAATAGGTGCAATAAAAATCATACTATCATAACGATCCATTACTCCACCATGACCTGGAATAATTCGTCCAAAATCTTTGATTTCACAATTACGCTTAATTGCTGAGGCTGCCAAATCACCAAATTGGGATAGAATCGAACAAATCGCACACGTAGTTCCTATTAAAAATGGCGATGCACCGATAGTATAATGCATAGCTACTACGCCTACAATAATTGCAGAAAAAACTCCCCCTATTGCTCCTTCTATTGTTTTTTTAGGACTTAATAGGGGTGCCATTTTATGCTTACCAAATAACATTCCTACTACATAAGCTCCTGTATCACAAGCCCAAGATGCTATAATCGTAAGCCATACTAAATAAATACCTTGTTCTATTTCGCGTAATAAATATACAAAAGATAACATCACTGGTGCATAAAAGAAAGAAAATAATACTGCTATCATCTGGCTCAAATCATACTTAGGAAATAGTACTACATAGGCAACCATTAATAAAAGCATGGTCGCAATCATAGGGTACATAAGACTAATATGAAATCCATTGAAATATACTAATATATAATAGACCGTAACTCCAAATAACCCTACCATTTCAACAGGATTACACCAAGAACCTAACTTATGTAACTTCATTGCACGAGTTAACTCAATAAAACTAAATCCTGCTAGAATATATAACCAAATAATTAAAGGGGTTCCTCCTAATATTAAAAAGGTAGCCATTAATACAGTAATACAAAATGCACTAATTGATCGTTTTACAAACATATCTGCTCCGTTCTCTCTACTCTGTTAATCCATATCTTCTGTCTCTGTTATTATATGCTTCAATAGCTTTTTCCAATTCTTCTTTTGAAAAATCTGGCCATGGAACTGGTGTAAAATAAAATTCTGCATAAGCTAATTGCCATAGCAAAAAGTTAGATACTCTCTGTTCTCCACTAGTACGAATCATTAAATCGGGATCTGGTATTCCTGTTGTATCTAAGCAATCTTCAAAAAATGTTTCATCTATTTCTGATTCCTTCACTTCCCCACTTACTACACGTGTTGCTACACATTTAACGGCACGTATAATCTCATCTCGGCTTCCGTAATTCAATGCTACTTGAAAGTGAAGTCCTGTATTATTCTTCGTAACGGATTCTAATTCCACCATTCTCTCTTGCATATCTTGATCGAATGCGGTCTTATCTCCAATAATTCTTACGCACATATTGTTCTTCTGTGCTGTTTTAATGCAAGTCTTTAGATATTGACGAAATAACTTCATCAAGCCTTCTATTTCTTGTTTAGAACGCTTCCAATTCTCTGTCGAAAATGCATACACCGTTAAGTATTGTACGCCCATGCGATACGCTTCTTCACAGATCATTTCTAAATTCTTACTACCTTGTGCATGACCCATATTTCTAGGCATCCCTTTGGCTTTTGCCCATCTACCATTTCCATCTAATATAATGGCAATATGTGTTGGAATTTTCATCTTGTGATAAACCTTTCCCCATAAGATGGTATATATCTATTCTTATGAACAAGAGGACATGACTGTATGGTCTGTCCTCTCTTTCAAGTTATACAGTTAAAATTTCTTTTGATTTTTCATCTACTAGACGGTCAATTTCTTTAATTGCCTTATCAGTCAATTTTTGTAATTGATCTTCTAAATCTTTAATTTCATCTTCTGAAATATCTGTTTTCGCCAATTTTTTAAATGTATCATTTCCTTCCCGTCGTATATTACGAACGGCAACTTTACTCTCTTCCCCTTTTTTCTTAACATCTTTCACAAGTTCTTTTCTACGCTCTTCCGTAAGTTCAGGAAAAACAAGACGTATTACTTGACCATCATTAGAAGGGGTAATGCCAATATCTGACATCATAATAGCCTTTTCAATATCTTTGATTAAATTCTTTTCCCATGGTGCAATCTGAATCATTCTTGCTTCAGGAACAGAGATATTTCCCACTTGTTGAATATCAGTAGGGGTTCCATAATAATCTACTTTAATTTTATCTAGTACACGTGGATTAGCACGCCCTGCACGAAGAGTAGCATAATCAGCCATTAAATACTCCATAGCTTTTGTCATCTTCTCATCGTATTGTACTAATTTTTCATTCATAAGAATTCTCCTACCTATCTATCAAATATCTTGTGATACTAACACTTTAGTTCCTTTAAATGTGCCAGTTAAAGTATTTACAATACTGTTTGGTTCATTTAAGCCAAACACCCACATTGGCATTGCATTTTCCTTTGCCAAAATAGAAGCTGTCATGTCCACTACTTGTAGATTCTTTGCAATCACTTCGTCTATAGATAATTCATCGTATTTTGTTGCATTTTTATTCTTCGATGGATCGTCATCATATACTCCATCTATAGATTTCGCTAATAAAATCACTTCTGCTTCTACTTCAATTGCTCTTAATACTACGCCTGTATCCGTTGAAAAATATGGGTGTCCCGTACCTCCAGCAAAGAAAACCACTTTCCCTTGTTGAAAGTATTGATTGGCACGATCCTTTGAAAATAATTGTGTAAATGTAGAACACTCAAACGGTGTTAAAATTTCTGTTTCCATACCTATATGTCTAAATATTTCCGATACATAAATACAATTCATTACAGTAGCCAACATTCCTATTTGATCTGCCTTTGGACGATCAATCGTTTCACTTGTACGACCACGCCAAAAATTTCCACCACCTATTACAATGCCTACTTCCATACCTGTTGCAAGAATTTCCTTTACTTGCTTTGCTACATCTGTAATAATCGGTTCATCAAAACCCATCTTTTTCTCACCTGCAAGGGCTTCTCCACTGAGTTTTAATAGAATTCTCTTCATATATTACTTAACCTTCCTATCACTACATTGCTAGCATTGTTATTATTTGATTTCATCAAAGAAACTTGTTGGGTTTACTTTTGCATAACATTGTGAACACATACCTTCAATTACAGCACCATTATTGATTTGTACTGATTTTGATTTGATATTACCCATAACGATTGCTGATGCATCAAGAATTACTGGCCCTTGTACATCAATATCACCTTTTACAGCTCCTGCGATTACTGCTGAAGTTGCAACCACATTACCGATTACTACTGAATTAGTACCAATCTTCACACTTCCCACACAGTTAATTGCTCCTGTAATTCTAGCAGAATCTGCAAAAATTTCTGTTGCTTTCGAATCCCCTTTGATAATACCTGTAATGTTTAATTTACCTAATACATTTACATTTCCTTCGATTGTTCCACTAATATCTGCGGAACCTTGTGCTTCTAAATCACCACGAATAGTCATCCCCCGTGTAATTACAGCTGTTTCGTCTAATACATCTTGTGGTATTTCTGATTGCATTACTGATTCTGATGAAATTTCTCCACTAAAATCACTTTGTTCTACCACGCTATCTACACTTTCTTCCACATCTGGTGATAAGTATGCTGCTAAATCTGCCTCTAAGTTGTTGTCTGTTTCTGCTGTCATTGTCATTTCCTCCTTTATGGTGTTTTCATTATTTATAGTATTCATATCAAATACTTCTTTCGTTAATTCTTCTACCTCTTCTGATGTAACCTCTTCTACTTGTACTTCTTCTAACACAGTATTGTCTAAACTCTCAGGTAATTCTTCTATTGTAGATTCTTCCTCTAACATCTCTCCTGTACTACGATATTCATCAAGAGAACGTTCCATTTCTTGGTTGTATTGTGACTCTGGTAATTCTGAGACAATTTCTTCTAAATCAAGATTACTTAAAGCATCTGTTCCTAGGGTATTAGTTGCACCATCTCTTCTTCTCTTTTTCTTCTTACGACTACTATTACCATTTGATAAGTCAGATTTTTTTTCTTCTGCGTTTTCAAGATTCTCCTTGATCTCACCTAAATCATTAACAAAATCATTCTCAAGCTCTTCACTAAAATCATCTGGAATTGTATCTCCTACTTCTTCTGATAATTTTCCTTCTTCATCTACAATTTCATTAACAGCTTGGGATATATCATTTTTTAAATCTTGGAAAAAACCCATTTTAAAACCTCCATCTTATTCTTCCCTTGTATCAACAACGTGTTTTACAGGATTCGTACTCTCTGTTATTGGTAAAATTTCAATATCTTCTTCTTGCAATTGTTCTATAATGAATGGTAACGCTTGTATGGTAAGTGGTTTGTAATAATCATCATGCATTAAAACAATAGATTGATTATTCTTTAAAATGTCCTGTACCACCGTATTAGCCAACTCTTGTGCCGTTGTGCTAGAATTCCAACTTGGTTCTACAACTGATACATTCCAATCATAATAGATTAGACCAAGTTCATTGATTAGTGTAATATATTCTTCCACATAATTCTTAATATAACTATTGCTACTACCACCTGGAAACCGATAAATCTTTGATTCACTTCCAGTTAATCTTATTAGCTTCTCTTGTGTTAATTGAATATCTAATAGCAATGCATCTGTAGATGCATAGATTTGACTATAGTCATGGGTATATGAGTGAACTGCTAATTCGTGTCCATCTTCTACAATCCGAACGTATAAATCATCCATTTGTTGGTTTTTATTCCCTACAACAAAAAAAGTAGCTAATACGTTGTATTCTTCTAATATGTCCAAAATATCATTGGTATAATAACTAGGACCATCATCAAAAGTTAAATACACTTGTTTTCCTGTGATGGGAACCCCATTTTCCATTAAATCAATTTCCCATCGGATTGTACCCGTTTCTAACAATTCATTCTCTAAAGCTACCTGTTCTATATCCAGTACTTTCGTAGAGTTATGCTCAATATACGTTAACAATTGCCTTTGGAATAAATCGATCTTCTCATCCAACTCCACTACACGCGTCATTAAATAGGCACAAGTAAATATAGGAATGATAAGCAAAACACAAACAATTCCTAGAATAAAGTGCTTAATTCGTTTTACTCGTCGCTCACGATATTCCCTTTTAGATACTTCACTCATATCCATAGGTCACTCCTTAAACAGTTCCTTTATTCTTCCAATTATTGTCCTATTTGAGCCTTTACTTCATCAGCAAAATTCTCTTGTTTTTTCTCAATTCCTTCTCCTGTTTCAAAACGTATAAATTGTTCAATACTCACATCTGAACCAATCGTTTTTGAGATTTCTTGTAAATAAGCTTTTACTGTTTGTTTGCCATCTTCTGCTTTTACATAAGCTTGTTCTAATAGACAAACTTCTTTTAACTCTTTATTTAGACGTCCTATTATTGCACCTTCGATTACTTTGTCTGGTTTTCCTTGCATCTTAGGATCTGTTGCTATTTGTGCTTTTAAGATTTCTTTCTCATGTTCTTTATATTCTTCTGATACTTCATCAGTTGATACGTACTTAGGTGCTAGAGCTGCAATTTGCATTGCTATATTTGATAATGCATTTGTTACTTCTTCATTTACTATAGCTGCATTCGCTTTGACTACCACACCAATTCTACCACCACCATGTGTATAAGAAACTACACATCCTTGGTCCGCTGTTACTTTTTCAAATCTTCTAATGCTTAATTTTTCTCCGATTACTGCGATCTTTTCTGTTAACACTTCATTCACTGTTTTCGAAGTGTCTTCTAGCCAAGCTTCCCCTAGGAAATCATCTATATTAGATGTGCTTGTTTTAATTGCTAGATGTGCAACCCCAGATACGAAGTTTTGAAATTCTTCATTTTTAGCAACGAAATCTGTTTCTGAATTCACTTCTACAATTGCCGCTGTTTGTCCTTCTACTAATACTTTTACAAGTCCTTCTGCTGCAATTCTATTTGCCTTCTTCTCTGCTTTCGCTTGCCCATTTTTTCTTAGATATTCAATAGCTTCTTCCATATCTCCATTTGTTTCAGCTAGTGCTTTTTTACAATCCATCATTCCTGCACCAGAGATTTCTCTTAATTCTTTAACCATTCCAGCTGTAATAGCCATTTCTAAATCCTCCTAATCATTCAATATTTCTTATTCAGCTTCTGAAGCATCTTCTGAAACTTCATGTGCTACACCTTGATTTGCTTCAATTACTGCGTCTGCCATTTTCGCTACAATTAATTTAACAGCTCTAATCGCATCATCATTACCTGGAATTACGAAATCCAATTCTTCTGGATCACAGTTTGTATCAGCGATTCCAATTAATGGAATTCCTAGTGTATGCGCTTCTTGAATACAGATTCTTTCTTTCTTAGGATCCACTACGAAAATAGCATCTGGAACTCTTGGCATATCTTTAATACCACCTAAGTTCTTTTCTAATTTATCCCATTCTTTCTTAAGTTCAATGACTTCTTTCTTAGGAAGTACTTCAAAAGTACCATCTACTGCCATTGTTTCAATTGCTTTTAATCTCTTAATTCTACTTTGAATGGTTTTAAAGTTGGTTAACATTCCTCCTAACCATCTTTCATTAACATAATACATTCCACAACGTTCTGCTTCTACTTGCACCGCGTCTTGTGCTTGTTTCTTAGTTCCAACAAACAGAATGTTTCCACCTTCACTAGCAATATCTGAAATTGCTTGATAAGCCTCGTCTACTTTACCTACTGATTTCTGTAAATCAATAATATAGATTCCGTTTCTCTCTGTAAAGATGTATGGAGCCATTTTAGGATTCCATCTTCTTGTTTGATGTCCAAAGTGAACACCTGCTTCTAATAATTGTTTCATTGATATAACGCTCATGTAGTACCTCCATTTGGTTTGATTTCTTCCGTATCCTGTTGTCCCACTGCCACCTGTTACACAAGCACCGGCAGAAACAAGTATACGTGTTTTCTAGTTACAACTAAGATATTTTACCATAAAAAAACAGTTCTTGCAAGCAAAAACTGTTTTAACGTGACGATATGATTCTTGCTAAACGTTCATACGAAATGAACGCAGGAATGTCATACGTTCCTACTCGAATATTTTTGTCATATCCATTGGTGCATAAATAAATATCAAAATCTAATACACTCTCAATAGCACCTAAATCGTATAATTTTTGACTCACAGAATAAGAAGAATCACCAGATACAATAGAAAGGTTAATATCCACTGTATGTTTCGTTAAAGTGGAATTATCTCCTTCTATTGGTGCTTGTTCTGTTTCCACTTCCTCTACTGTTAAGCTACTACTCTCATCTAAAATTTCTTGAACAGTAGATTCCTCTTCTATAGTTTCATTTGAAAAATCAAGAATACTCATACTTCCTAATTCCACGGTACTCTCGTCCTCTGTATTCTTGTTAATTAACAATAAGTCATTACTACCTAATAATGATTGTACCTCTTCTCTATTCACTTGAAAATCCGTTAAGGCATTCTCAATATTACTAGAAGTCTCTGTTGGATTCGAACTTTCTTCATCGGAACTTTCTTCATCGGAACTTCCTTCATCCGAACTTTCTTCATCCGAATCCTCTGACTCTTCTTCGTCATCTGTTTCTATAGAAGGTTGCACTCCTACTTCTCCTGCCGTATTCGATCCATTATCTCGTTGTATTGCAGTCATTACCATTGCAGTGATAATCACACCCACTGCAAATCCTCTTAATTGATACTTAAATTTCATGTATATTACACCTCTTTAAATAATCCAATTACTAATTTAACCTCACCTACACCACGTCCTAACTCTTTTGCAATTTCTCTTTCATCTAATCCCTCTTTATATAATTCTAAGATTCTTAGATTATAATTTTCACTTTTGCCAGTTTTGAATGCTTCCATTCTACTATCCATTTCTGCTTCTTGTGAAGATGGTTGCTTTCGTTCATCTGTTGGTTCATTGTTTGGTTCTTCTACTTCATTAGATGGCTTTTTCTCGTCTATAGATGCCTCTGGTACTTCTAACGTATCTTCATTCTCTTTCGTTACATTTGGGGGCATGAAACTATCTAGTAACTTTTTAGCTGGAGTACTGGTAACTTGCTCTGTAGTAGATTCCACTTTTTCAAGATTTCTATCAACATTATTCTCCACTTTCTTCTCTTGTACTACTGGTGACTTAGGTTGCTCCACCACTGGTTTACTTGGAACTGGTGGTTTTACTTGAGACACTCCTCCTACTCCAATACGATCAATGGCAGTCTGTCCTTTGAATTCAGGTACTGGTGGTAAGGTACCACTTTCTGAGTCTTCGGCTACTGCAGCTGCTTCAGCTAAAGCTTCCATACGATATGAAGATAGGGTCATAGTTTTAATTGACTTTTGTTTTTGTACAAGCATATCATATAAAAACATGGTTTCTTCATGATTCTTATGAATTTCTTTTAAAACAGTTGTGGAGAATTCATCCACGTGTTGAATCTTTTCATTTGATAAACGTTCCATCAAACGTTCCGTTTTTTCGGATGCGTAGGACATTGTCTCATCAATAATTTCTTCTACTCGACCTCGAAACGCTTGATATTCTTGTTCCACCTTTTTCTCAACTGCGTCTTCAATTAATTTCTGATTCAATGCGTCTGTAGGATTTTTCTTCTCAGGTATTAAAAATGTAATTCCATATAAACCTATTCCTACAATCACAATTACAATTTCCATTATTTCCATTTTAAGCTCCTATATTTTAATATCAAAAGCACTCATGGCAATAGGTGCTTTCTTTTCATCTTCTTGCTCTTTCTTTCGTTTTTGTTCTTTGTCTTGGTTATAATAAGTCCCATTTCCTTTTTCTCTTGCATCAAACTTTTTCAAATGATTATCTGCATCATCTGCCTTGCGTACTTGTGATTGCTTTAGCTCCACGTCTTTTTCCATATGTTGCTGGATATTCGTCTGATCAATAGCAGGTTTTTGTTCCTCATTTTGTTTCACTTGCAAAAAATCTGGTGTTCTTGTTATTGTTGCATTTAAGTTTATTGGAGTAATTGTCATACGTTTCTCCTTTCTTACTAATGCTTAAAGAGCATTTACAATACAATCTTTATAGTGACTGCATTTCTATTTCTGCACCAACTTTTACGAACTTACAATTCTTAATAGCATGGCTGACTGCGTAAGTTGCATTTCCCATTAAAATGGTCGTTTCTTGATACACAGTAGACTCTACTGTAACAATACTCCTATTTTCAGCAGACATTTCTGTTTTAATTGTTGCAACCTCTTTCTCCGCTTCTAGATACACTTCTTGTTTTAACTTAATATCATCTGCTAATAGCTTAAATTGATCTAGTTGAGCTTGCTGTAATTTCTCACCATGGCAAATCTTATTACGAATCGCTTGAAGTGTAGGAGCAATTCTATCATATTGTTGCTTGATATCTTGCATTTCAACAATCAACTCTTCCATACGTGCCACACGTTTTGGTTGAAATCCTACTTGTATAATAGTCTTTCCACCCATTTGAGCTCCTATATTTTTCGCGTGAACTGCTGAAAATGCTGATGTATGACCACCAATAATATAGCCTCTACGTCCTACTACATTAATCTCGGTTGCGGAAGATAACTCACAATGCATAGCAGCTTCTGTTTCAATAAAACCTTTTGCATTAACAATAGCATTTTCAAAATATTTTGCAATAATATTTCCACCTGCATTCAACGTTCCTGTGCCACGACCATTCATTCCTCTCGCTATAATAATATCTCCATCTGCCTGTATGGTTGCCCCTTCCACGATACCACGTACTTCTACATTCCCTTTTGCTATTACGCTAAACCCTGTACGTACGTTACCATTTACCAGAACATTTCCCTCGTATGTAATATTTCCAGTAGTAGTATCTACATCTTCCACCGTATATAGATTAGACACAAACACACGGTCATCTACCAAAGAAACGTGTCCATCCACCTGGGAAATTAGATTCAAACCATCTTCTGAAAGTTCAATGTTACGGCCAAATTTCAAAACCATTTTCTTAGGGATACGTGGTGCTAGATCTCCTCCTAGTACATTATATCCCGATTCCCCGTTCGTCTCAGGTGTCATGATAGCAAGAACTTCTCCTTGCTTACAGTCATTCAATGCATTTAAGTTGAAGAAATCCACTGTACCATCTTCATTTAAAGTTGGTCTTGGCTTAGCATCTACATTAAAGCAATATTCAATAGATCCCTCTTCCCCATGGACTGCTTCCTTCCCATTCGCAACCGTATATAGGTTACCATAATCTCGCTCTTCTAACATGGATGCAACGAGTTCATGGTCAATTGATTGTTCGCAAACACCATAACTTTCTAATATTTCTACTACATCCTCTAAAGATAATCTTGCTCCTTCATTACTTGGTGACATTAATTGCATATGTGCTTCCATACGATCTGGAGAAATCTGTACAAATCCCTTTTCCTTAATATGAGGTACTTCCACATTCATTAATGTCTTAGTAACCTCTTTATTTAAACTTGCACATTGTAAAACTCCCTGTGTTACTTCTTGCAAATTATAATCAATAGTAAGTTCTGTAAGATACGTAACAATCTGCCTCGTATCAATTAATTCACCACCATCTTTTGGTGGATGAAGTACAATTTCTGTCTTCCCACCTGCAATTAAAATTTGAAAATAACCATTCATAATTTCTGCCTCCTTTCTATTCTAAAATTCCCATATAGTTTCCTAGTGTCCCTTTCATCTTAGATAAAGCCTTCGTGTGAAGTTGAGAAATACGTGACTCTGTAACTTCTAATACACGACTTATTTCTTTTAATGTTAACTCCTCATAATAATAGAGTAAAATTACTTTCTTCTCTTTCTCGGTTAAGTTTTCCAAAGATTGCATTATCACTTTCTTTAACTCTACCTTATCCATGGCTTCTTCAGGTTCTTCAAACTTCTTCGTAGTATACTTATCAGCACTAATCTCAACACCTTGTTCTACATACTCATCTAACGATATAATATTCGAGACTTTGACCTGAGATTGCCAAATTTCGTATTCTTCTACAGAGATTTCTAAGCGCTTGGAAACTTCTTCATTGGTTGGCTTGCCATCTCCTTCTTGCTCTATCTCCTGTAGTACCGCTTCAATTTTCTTCTGTTTCTGTCGAATAGTACGCGGAATCCAGTCCATCTTTCTAATTTGATCTAGAATAGCTCCTCGTATCCGCACACTTGCATATGTTTCAAACTTTACCTCTTTTGATGTGTCATACTTATCTATTGCATCTATTAAGCCAAAAATTCCAAAACTCGTCAATTCCTCATATTCAACGTGTGCCCCTAAATACATAGCTAATTTACCTGCTACAAGTTTTACAAGTGGTGCGTATTCTAGAATAATCTCTTCTCTTTTCTCTGGCGTATTATTTAATTTGTAATCATTCCATAATTTAGCTCTATCCGCCTCATTCATATAGATACCTCTATTCAGTTCAGTCACTTGCTATTGTTGTTACTTAGACTGCATACGTCTTCTTTTTTTCTTTCTATCTTTCTTAATTCTTAATTCTTCTTCTTCTTGTGCGCGAAGACGCTCTTGTTCTTCATATGCTTGACGCTCTAACTCTTCTTCTTCTTTTTCTCTCTCTTCTCGTCGTATTCTAATACGTTCAAGACGTTCTTCTTCTGTCTTCTTAGCTTCCGCTCTTCTTCTTAAACGCTCTTCTTCTGCTAAACGATCTTCTTCTTCACGTATGCGTCTCTTTTCTTCTTCTGCTAAGCGAAATTGTTCTCTTTGTTCTGCTTCTTCCGCTTCGCGTTGTACTCGAAGCTTTTCAGCGATCTTCTTCTCTATTCCTTCTACTATTTCTTTTACAATAACGCCTATTACATAAAATATAAACAACGTTATTAACAAAATCAGCAAAAACCTACTAAATTCGTACTGAAAATAATAGGTTATAACTGCAGAAATCCCACCTGCTATCAACATTAAGATAAGCGGAAATTGTTTCATGTTAAATGCTCCTTTATATAATCGTAACAGATTTACCAACTGCTGATATTTTAAATGATCCATCTTCTGGATAAAAAGTAACTGTTCTACCGTATGAATCACCTACATCTTTTGCAAGTATTGGTATTCTTAATTGTCCTAGTTTTTCTATTGCAGCTTCTACGTTACGTTCTCCTACTCTAATGGCATTAGGAGAATTATTAAAATTAAACATTTGTGCTCCTCCAGCTAATTTTGCAACTAACCTTCTTCGTTCTGCACCTTCTTCTACCATCATTCGTATGAGTTCATCAATTCCAGTATCTACAAATTTATTCTTATTGGAATTATGCGTAATCTTTGTACTATCTGGTAACATCGCATGTGCTAAACCACCCACTTTTTTATTAGGATCTCGTATGGCAATTCCCACACAAGAACCTAACCCTAACGTAATTAATGCATCCGGTCCTTTGCATACTTTCGTATCTGCCATTCCCACTTTAACGACTACACTCATTTGTTCCCCTATCTTGTTAGAAATCGTACTATTCTCTAATTCATTCCTAACGACTTTAGTATAATATCATAAGATTCTAAATCTGGTACTAATAAAAAGTATCCATCAATCACAACATCGTCTGTAAATTGTGTTTGGATTAATAAAATTTTATCACTTATTTGACCAAATTCTATAGCCGGTACACTTAAAATAGCTCCCGCCATGTCAATGCTTAAAGATGGCATAGACGGAAATATTTTTAATTTCGTTAATGCCGCCAAAGAATTCAAATAAGAACCTGTTATAATATTTCCTATTTCTTGTAGAACAGATAATTGCATTTCTGTATAATTTAGGTGATTACCAACCGCTTCTCCCAGTAAGGTTTCAATAATATGACCTGCCGAATCTACTCGTTGCATAAACATGATACTACCAGTAATATCACCACTCACCGTCAAATAAATTGCCGCAACAACCTGTTCTTCTCCACCAACAACATCTCCCACATCACAAAAATCTAATACTTTGATGGTGGGTGCTTTCATTTCCACTTCAGTCTGCAATATTTGTGATAGAGCAGTAGTAGCATTACCAGCTCCTATATTGCCAATTTCTGTCAGAACATCTAGCACATCCAAAGACATATCATTTAGATCCAGTCTTTTAGCCATATACATTTCCTTCCTGGTAATTAATAATCTTCTATTACCGCATGTAAATCCAACACAGAAACAAGCCCATCTGTAACTTTCCCTACACCTGAAACAAAGTTCAATTTTTCATCACGGTCTGCTTCTACTTTTTCCACATCAAATTCATTTAATGTGACTACTTCCTTTACTTCATCCACAATAAATCCAATAGATTCATGTTGATCAAATTTTAAGATGATAATTCTTGACGCTTTTGTATATTCTTCTTCTTCTAAATTCATCTTAATGCGTAGATTCATCACTGGTATAATCTCACCACGTAAATTAATTACACCTTTAATATAATCAGCCACCTTAGGAACACGTGTAATACTTTGAATTCGTACAATATTATCTACATATTGGATGTCGATTCCAAATTGCTCGCCACCCATTTTAATTACAATATATTGTATATCTTCTCCAACGTTTACATACTCATCCATTATTTCAACCTCCTTCGATTTCTCTCGCTAAATAATTGTATTCGTATCTAAAATCAATGCAACTTCACCATCTCCTAAGATAGTTGCACCACTTATCAACTTACATTTGTTAATATACTTACCAAGTGGTTTGATAACGATTTCTTGTTGACCCGTTAACTCATCCACTACAATACCAGCTAACTTATCACCTTTTTTCACAACAACAACTACTAGATTTTCACTTTCACTTGGCACTTCTTCAATATCTAAGACTTCATTTAGTCGTACAATCGGAACTACCGTTCCACGCAAGTTAATCACTTCCTTAGATTGAACAGTCTTTATCTCAGAAGGATGAATGTCTTCAATAATTTGTATTGCACCTAATGAAATTGCATATTTTTCATTTCCTACACGAACCATAAGAGCTTGAATAATAGCAAGTGTTAACGGAAGACGAATAATAAAGGTACTTCCTACTCCTAACTCTGTCTTGACTTCTACTTCTCCACTAAGAGATTCAATCTTAGAACGCACTACATCAAGTCCCACTCCACGTCCCGAAACATCTGAAACTACTTTTGCTGTAGAGAAACTTGGCAAGAATAATAGATTAACAATTTCATTGTCATCCATATTGACTGCTTGTTCTTCGGTAATAGTACCACGTTCAATCGCCTTGTCACGCACTTTATCTACATCAATTCCGTTCCCATCATCTTCCACCTCGATAATTACATTGTTACCATCTTGGTAGGCATTAAGAGCAATCGTACCAACTTCCGGCTTCCCTCTTTCTACACGTACATGATTATCTTCTAGTCCATGATCAGCCGAATTTCTAAGTAAATGCATCAGCGGATCGCCTATTTCATCTACCACAGTTCTATCTAATTCTGTTTCCTCACCTGTCATGTAAAGTTCCATTTTCTTACTCAACTTTTTATTCAAGTCACGAATCATTCTAGGAAATTTACTCACTACATTTTCAATAGGTACCATTCGAATTTTCATAACAGATTCATGTAAATTGGTAGTAACACTCTCTAAATATTCAATTTGTTCTTGGAACGTTGTTGCTCCCGTTTCAATATCTGTAATAGACACAAGAGAATTCTTTGCAATAATCAGCTCACTTACAAGATTCATAAGAGAATCTAACTTTTCAATATCTACACGTACTGTACGATTTACAACTGGTTTTGGTTTTGTTTCCGTTTTCGCTGGCGTCGTCTTCGCTGGTGCTTTTGTTTGAGCTTCTGCAGCCACTTTCGCTTTTTCCTCAGCCACTTCTGCTTTTTCCTCAACCACTTCCGTCTCTTGCACAAGTTCTGGTAATTTAATAATTCCACCAATCGCATCTTCAATTTCAGAGACTGATCGAACTGCTTTTAAAACATCTTCCAAGCTATCTTTTGTTACAATCACTAATGTGAATGTGGATTCAAACTTCTCATCTTCAATATCTTGTGTACTCGGATTAGAAATAATTACTTCACCCGCTTCTTCAATAGCCTTAAATACAAGGAATGCTCTCGCCGCCTTTAAGACACAAGCTTCTTGAACGGTCACAGTTAATCCAAAAACATTTTCACCATTATCTTTCGCTTGCCCACAGACTGCTAATTCTGTATCATTCAATACAATTTTCGTCCATTCACCTTCAGCATTATCTGGTGCATCATTTGAAGTCTTAGCCTCTCCGTCACTTCCTTGTCCAGCCGAATCACCATCGGCATTGTTTTCAAGAAATACTTGCAAAGCCTTTATTAATGGTTCATTGTCATTCGTACCTTCATCCGCTGTTTCTTGAATAATATCCACATATTCTTCAAAAGCATCTAAACATTGAAAGAGAATGTCTATCATCTCAACATCCACTTTGATGGTACCATTACGCACTTCCGAAAATACATTTTCCATATCATGGGTCAACGCTTGCATTCGCTTGTAACCCATAGTACCAGACATCCCCTTTAAGGAGTGTGCCGCCCTAAAAATTTCATTAATTGTGTCCATGTTCTCTGCATCTTGCTCTAGTTCGAGAATTTGCTTGCTTAAATTAGATAAATGTTCTTTTGTTTCATCAAGAAATATCTCTAGATATTGACTTACATCCATACTACCGTACCCCCACATTCTTAATAATTTGATTTGCTATTTCATCTATTGGATAATTTTGTTTCACTAAACCTGTTTTTGTAATGCTCTGCGGCATTCCATACACAACACATGTACCCTTGTCTTGTGCAATAACTTCTATGGACTTATGTTTGTTCAATTCAACAATGCCCTCCGTTCCATCACTTCCCATTCCCGTTAGAACTACACAGAGAATCTTCTTATACCTTGATTGTACCAAGGACTCATACATATAGTTGGCACAAGGCTTCACCCCCACACGCATGGGTTGATCCGAATAATGAATCGTATGCACTCCATTCTTCATTACAATATTTAAGTGCATCCCTCCCATGCCTAAGTAGGCATTTCCTTTTATAATGGCTTCCCCTTCTCTAGCTTCTTCCACAGAAAACCGACAAAGAGAATCTAATCGTTGGGAAAAACTTTTCGTAAATCCCATTGGCATATGCTGTACAATTACAATTGGGGCATTAATCTTCTCAGGAATCATCTTCATCATATCCTGTAAAGCTTTTGGTCCACCTGTAGAACTTGCAATCGCTACAATCCACTCACATCTATCACTAGGGTCATATTTTACAGTAGGCCTAGCTGTTGATGATATGTGTCCTCTTCTGTCACCTTCTGAATGTGCTACAGTTCTTACTCGTTCTCTATGAGAAGACGGAACTTTACAAGCATCTCTGCTAGAACTCTTACGTACTATATTCTTTCGAGATGCCACTGTATCAACTACTCGCAAAAGATTTGTCGCAAACTCTTCTCTCTCCACTAATAGAAAACTACCTGGCTTTGTAATAAAATCGGCAACACCCAACTCTAAGGCTTCTGTGGTAATTCCAGTGCCTTCTTTCGTTGCCGCACTTACCAGAATAATCTTCATCTGAATACTCTGTTTCTGTAATTCCCTTAAAAGTTCCATACCATTCATTCGTGGCATATGAACATCTAAAATCACAACGTCGTATAGGTTAGTCAAAATCATTTCTAAAGCTTGTTTGCCATCTTTAGCTTGCCCCGTAACTTCATACTTACCATCTGCAGTTAGTATATCACATAAAGCTCTTCTCATAAGTGCAGAGTCATCAACTAATAGTATTTTTTTCATTTTTACGTCCTTTAGTCGTCTAGTAAACCGCTATTTTTCTTTAAAAGCTTATGTTCTTCCTCAAATACATATTTTATAATCATCTCTCTTGTTGTATCTTCGATCCATTCAAACCTAACACGATGTTCATAGAGTTTCGGTTTTATAGGCATCTCTGTAATCTTTACTACACTTCCTAAAATGGTAAATTCATGCAGTTCATCTTCTATTCTTAACTTAAAATGCATCAGTGCCATTCCATCTCTTTGTAAAGAGTTCGGAATAACGAAGCGTACTCCACCTCCTCCAATATCTAGCATAACCCCTTTTGTAGGTGTTATTTCAAAAGATGTCATCTCTGGTATAACTTCAAACTTCCTAGAATCTTCTTTCGAAATTTCAATAGTAGATACATCTAAGTTACAGATATATCGGAAATACTCTCTTCGTTGATGTCTTTGTAATTCTGTTGTGAAATCAATAACTGCTGTATAAATATTATTCTCCCTACAGCGTTCTTTCACTTTAATCTTCACATGAAATAATCCTTTCGAAGTAATGTAAATGGTTTCGTATTCATGCCCTACTTGTAGTAATACCATCCTCGCTTTTACTGTAGGCATTGTTATTTCAATTCTAGTTTCTGAATGAATTTCCGCAATCTGACTTAAATAAACGCTACGATTATGAGTAATCATATAGTCTATTGGTCTTATTTCAATACGGTCTCCAATTTTTAAATTTTCAATCATAGGCTTCTCCTTCTATCTTACTTACTTACTTCTCATTATTCCTATTTAAATTCAGGATTCTTTCGAAAAAAGTTGCTACTGTGTTTTTTGAAATCGTTTCATTTTCTGTTCCATTTAAAATATTACTTGCCATTACTTCATATGCCTTTGCTGCTTTTGCATCTTCATACAATATAGAGATAGGCATTTGACGTCTTACTGATTTAGAAATTTGTGAATCATCTGGAATAGAACCAGCATAACTTGTTTTGATTTTTAAATACTCCTCAATTACTAGGCTTAACTTATTATACACCATTTTTCCTTCATTTTCATCCTCCACTTTATTAGATATTACTTTAATCTGTGTAAGATCCCCTAAAAAGTGATCGTTCTTTCCTAGGGTTTTCACTAAGGAATAGGAATCTGTAATAGAGGTAGGTTCTGGTGTAGTCACTAATAATATTTCTGGACTAGCTATTAAAAACTGCATAACAGAAGGAGAAATTCCTGCTCCTGTATCAATAATAATAACATCTGCTAATTCTTCTAGTTGAATAAGATTTTGGATGACATAATTAATAGATTCTACCGATAGATTGTCTAATCCAGCAATTCCTGAACCTCCCGAGATAAATCCAACTTCCATGGGTCCCCATGTGATAATATCTTTTATATTTTTCCCTTTATAAATCACATCACTTAGATTATATTCAGGCATCACGCCAAACATAATCTCTATATTGGCCAGACCAAAATCTGCATCTAAAATAATGACTCTTTTCCCCAATTTACGCATCTGAATCGCTAGGTTAATAGATGTATTTGATTTTCCTACACCACCTTTTCCACTGGTTACTGTAATAATTCTAGCATCATGTTCTGATGCGATTTCATGTTTCTTAATAATACTTCTTAATTGTGTTGCTTGATCCATCTATACCTCCGAATTTATTTTTTTCCGCCAAGTAAAAGTTTCACTGTCTTTTGTGGATTAAAATTTTCAATATCATCTGGGACATTTTGACCACAAGTTACGTAAGAAAGTGATTTGCCTGTTTCCATATGCAGATTAAATAAATTACCAACAGTTGATGTTTCATCCATTTTTGTAAATACAATTTTATAATCTATTTCTTTCATATAAGATTGTGCTATATTTACTAAATCTTTATATTTCGTAGTTGCACTTAGTACTAAGAACACTTCTTTTTCTAAATTTTCTGGTACTGCATTGATTAAAGAAATAACATCTTGCTTCAAATCATCATTAAATTGTGAATGTCCTGCTGTATCAATCATTACGTAATCATATTCGCTATAATCTGAAAATGCACTATCCATATCATCTTTTGCATATACAATTCGAAAAGGTACTTCTAAAATATTTGCATAAGTACGTAATTGTTCTGCTGCTGCTATTCTATACGTATCCGCAGTAATTAACGCAATTTTTTTCTTCTCTTCTACACTAAATTTAGACGCAATCTTTGCTATGGTGGTAGTCTTTCCTACTCCAGTAGAGCCTACGAAAAACAGTAGTTTCGGAGTTTTCTCAGCTGGTGCAATACATTCAGGTTTTCCAAATTTTAAAATCATACGTTGGTAAATCTGAGCTAGAATTTGATCAATTGGTGTATTGTCTTTTGTTGCTTTTTCTACTTCATCAATAATTTGATTGGCATATAATTCTTTTACCTCATTATCAATTAACGTATTATAAATCAACTGAAAAAATTGCATTCTTTCATCCAATTCTTCCTCTTCCTCTTCTTCCGAATAAAATACTTCATTTCGCTCTTTTAATT
>JAWXVF010000142.1:0-6493 GCA_044425555.1 Eubacteriales bacterium | reverse complement strand
AATTCTAGTTATCGTGGTAACTGCACTCCTTATGTGCCTAGGAACTTGTTGCATATCTATACTAAGCCTGGTGATATAGTTCTTGATCCATTTGCGGGTAGTGGAACTGCGCTGATAGAATGCAAATTGCTTGGGCGCAACGCGATTGGAATTGATTGTAATCCTAAAAGTGTTGAATTGATTAATAATAATCTTAATTTCGATTGCCCAAACGAAGGTGGGATTGATGTGATACAGGGTGATGCTTGTGACTTGTCGTTTATTGGTGATGAATTTATAGATTTTATCTTTATGCATCCACCATATGCAGATATAATCAAGTATAGCGCTAATGGAGAAAAAGACTTGTCTCTTTGCTCGGTAGAGGGTTTCTATGAGAAAATGCAGCTTGTTGCAAATGAGAGTTATCGCGTGCTGAAAAAAGGAAAGATTTGTACAATGCTTATTGGTGACATTCGAAGAAATATGGTGCTAACTCCATTAGGGGATAATACTCGTAGGCTTTTTGAAAAAGCTGGCTTTACTTTGAAAGAAATTATAATGAAAGAGCAGCATAATTGCCGAGGAACATACAAATGGATGAATAAGGGTAAAGAAAGCAAATTCTTGCTGCTCATGCATGAACATTTGTATGTATTCATTAAGAAGTGATTTTAACAATACAAAACTTATTGCAAATTATGGATGATTATGTTATAATAATGTTAATCAATGCTAGGAGTGTTTTATGAATATAGCAGATAAAATAAAAGACGTAAGATTAAAAATGTTTTTAAGTCAGGAAAAGTTTGCAAAGGAACTAGGAGTTTCATTTGCAACAGTAAATCGTTGGGAACGTGGGTTATGTGAGCCAAATTATGATGGACAAAAAGCATTCCACGAGTTTTGTAAGAAAAATAACATAGATTTAGATAGCTGATTTTAATTAATAGGAGAGAATAGGCGTATGCCGTATCAAATTTGGAATAGACGCTACACTGGGAGCAAATATAAACTTGCTGATTGGATATGTGGTGTAATAGATGAGAAGTGTGAAGGAAAGGTATTTTGTGACATATTTGGAGGGACAGGTGTTTTGACCCAAAGAATGTTGGATCGAATGGATAAAATTATTGTAAATGACTTGCTTTTTTCAAATGAAATTGTGTATAAAGCATTCTTTATTCAAGATTCATTTGATATTGTGAAATTAGAATCATATAAAGAAAAATTCAAAGCTTTTAATGGGTCATTATTTAAAAACAATTATGTTTCTGAAAATTTTGGGGACAAGTTTTTTTCAATGAATGATGCATTGATTATTGGGGAAATAAGGGAACAAATAGAGCAATTGCATGATATAACAGAAAAAGAGAAGTGTATTCTTATTGCATCACTTCTATATTCTGTTGATAAAATTGCAAATACAGTCGGTCATTATGAAGCATATATCAAAGGGCATGAACTAAGGGATAGATTTCAATTTGATTTAATCACACCTTACAAAACTAATTCAGATATAGACATATATCGTGAAGATGCAAATGATTTAGCTGAGGCTTTATCTTGTGATATTGTGTACATTGACCCACCGTATAATTCAAGGCAGTATAGTAGATTTTATCACGTATTAGAAAATATAGCTACATGGAAGAAACCTGAGTTGTTTGGTGTGGCATTAAAGCCAAAACCAGAAAACATGAGTGACTATTGTCGAAATAATGCGATTGATGCATTCACGGATTTGATAGAAAAACTAAACTGTAAATATATTTTAGTTTCTTATAATAATACGTATAATTCAAAAAGCAGTTCTTCAAAGAATAAGATGGCATTGGAAAATATTGAAGCAGTGCTAAAATCAAAAGGTAGTGTAGAGTGTTTTGAAAAATCTCATCAATTTTTTAATGCTGGGAAAACAGACTTAAAGGATCATAAAGAATTACTATATTTAGTGGAGGTGGACAATGAAAGATAGAAATGAATTTAGCCGTTCACCATTTTTTTATGTTGGGGATAAATTTAAATTGCTTCCTCAGCTTGAAGAAAATTTTCCTACTGATATCAAAAGATTTATTGAGCCATTTTGTGGTGGTGGCAGTGTATTTCTCAATACGAATGCTGAGAGCTATATTCTTAATGATATTGATAGCTACATGGTAAGATTGCATAGATTTTTAATCTCGTATAGCAACAACGAAAAGGAATTTTGGAATGAGATTGATACACTAATTGAAAACTATAAACTTTCAGCAACATACAAAGGTTTAAGTATTCCTCCAGAATATAGAAAAGAATTTCCAAAGACATATTTTGCAAAGTACAACAAGGCAGCATACTACGAACTAAGAAGTGATTTTAATTCGGATAAGAATAATATGATGTTATTATACTTGTTGCTGATATACGGTTTCAATAGAATGCTTAGATTTAATGCAAAAGGAGATTATAACTTGCCTGTTGGAAACGTTGATTTTAACGATAATGTAGTTAAAGCTTTGAATGCATATTTTCAAATTGTTAATGGGAAAGACATATCTTTTCATAATACTGATTTTGAAACTTTTCTAAATTCTATAGATTTGAAAGAAGGTGATTTTGTTTATCTAGATCCACCATATTTGATAACTTTTAGTGAGTATAATAAGCTGTGGAATGAGGATAGTGAAATGCGTTTGATAAAGGTTTTGGATGACCTTAATGAAAGAAATATTAAGTTTGCAATATCAAATGTGCTTTGGCACAGAACGAAATACAATGGTACATTCAATGAATGGGCTCAAAAATATAATATTGTGCCAATAAAGAGTAATTATATTAGTTATCATGATAACACTGAGAAAAATTCAGTAGAAGTTTTAGTGAAAAATTATTAGATTGGAGAAGTCAAATGGATAAGAAAATATCGCAAAAGAAAGTTTCAAAAGAAAGACCAGCAGAGCATAAACCTTTGTCATTTTCTACAACAATGAGAAATCCTCAACGAATAGCGGGTTTTCTTAATTGTGTACTCCCTTATGAAGGTGAGGTGCTTACTAATAGTTTGATTATTAAGATAATAAAACATATAATTGGGGAGAAATTATATACTCCAATGTATGTTAAGCACAGTGCCAGATTGAAAGAAATTTTCATTTCTGATGCAAAATATTCAAATGAAGAGTTAGATGAGATCATTTTAAATAGTGACCAAAATCATAAAGAGGCAGGGTTTGATAAAGGCTGGCCTTCTAGATTTGATACAATGTATAAGCTGCCAATGGAATTTGGTTTTGTTTATTATGCAATGAATGAGCCGCTTATTATTTCTAATGTAGGGCATATGCTTATAGATGCGTTTAATGAGTCTCCACAAAATGATGAGAAAATTCAAAATGTATTCTTGAATTCTCTTATGAAATATCAGACAAATAATCCATTTAGAAAGAATGCAAATATAAATGTTCCGCTCTTGCTGTTGCTCAATACTATAAAAGAGCTGAAGAATTATGGCTACGACAATGGTGTATTCACAAAAGAAATTTCATTGTTTATTTGTTGGAGGGATTCTAATTATAAAGCACTGGCTAAATTTATCCATGAACTTAGATGTAGCCATGGTTATACTTATAGTGATGACACAATTTACGATATATGTCTTAAGATATTGGGTGCAGATCATTCAAAATCAAAGAGATTTAAATTGGAGCAAATAACAGGTGAAGCTATAGATGAGTACATACGTAAAATGCGAATCACGGGAGTTATCTCGCTTAGGGGAAATGGTAGATTTCTTGATACAAACACATTCGAAGAAGAAAAAATACAATATATTGTTGATAAATATTCGGTAAGTCAACAATTTGCAAGTAAAAAAGAATATTTTGATTATATTGGGCAGATTGATTATAAAATAATCTCTATTAAACAGAAAATTGTAGATAATTTAAGCGAGCTTAAAATTAAGGCTTTGGAAAAATGGGCAGTATCTTTGGATAAAGAACTTGTGTTAAAAGAATTAGCTGCATTAGATAAGAAGAGAGGTTGTAGCAATGAAGTTTTACGTGTTATAGATAGGCCAACTAGGCTGGAATTTTTGACAAGCATAGCATTGAAACAGGCATTTCCGACAGTAACGGTGTTGCCAAATTATAATATTGATGATGAAGGTTTTCCAACGTTCACAGCTGCAGGAGGAATGGCTGATATTGAATGTTTTGATGCTGATTGCAATCCACTTTTTGAAGTGACTTTGATGACGTCAAGAAGCCAATCAACAAATGAAATACCAGCAATAACAAGGCATTTGAACGAAGCGATAACAAAGTATCCAGATAAAAAAGTTTTTACTGTTTTTATCGCGCCATCAATTCATGAAGATACTAAATTCATGGCTGGTTATTCAAAACATCAATATGGTGTAGATATTATTCCATTGGCTATTAATGATTGTATAGATTGTATCAAAAATTCAAATAGGCTTATTAATATGCTTATGTAAATGTAGTATATATTAAAAATATTATTATATAGGAGGATAAAATTTTGGATAATAAAAATAAGATGCAAAGAAAAGTGTATATAAAGTTATACGATAGGATGATAGGTGATTTGGTATCAGAAATTCAAAATACAAGAATAATATTAGATCCTAACTTTCAACGGAATTATATCTGGGATACAAAAAAAGCATCGCTTTTAATTGAATCTATCTTGCTAAATATACCGATCCCTGCATTGTATGCATCGGAAAATGAAGAAGGGAAATGGGATGTGGTAGATGGAGTTCAGCGTTTAACTGCATTAGCACGTTATATGGATGATCAATATAAGTTAAGTGGGCTAGAAACGTTGGAGGAATTGAATGGAAAAAAGTTCTCTCAATTAACAGGTGATATTCAAATGAGGATATCAAGAGGTGAATTGAGGCTCATAGTATTGCAAAATGATTCTGATGCTGGGATTAAATTTGATATTTTTATGCGGTTAAACTCGGGGTCAGTAAGATTAAACGAACAAGAATTGCGTAATTGTTTGTATCGTGGGACATTGAATGAATGTATTAAAGATATCGTTTCAAAAAATAAGGATTTGAAAAAGATTGCACCAGATAAGAGTGCAAGGATGGGTAGGAACGAATTGATTTTAAGGTATTTAGCAGTATCACAAAAATACAATAAAAGTAAATTTAAAATAGAGGGATATGATGGGAGAATAAAAAACTTAATAAATAGTTTTATGAGCATCAACAAAGACTTAGATGAAAATGATTTAAATGACCTTAGATTAAAATTTGAAACGCAAATTAATAAGGTATTCGAGATCTTTGGAGAAAGAGCCTTTAAACAAAATGCAAAAACGACAAAGATAAACTCTAGCGTTTATGAATGTATTATGATTGCGTTTGAGGAATTTAATATTGAAGAATTGATTGAGAAGAAACAATCTATTATAGACATGCATGAAAAATTATTAGAAGATCCTGATTTTTTATCTTCTATAACAAAGGCTACTGGAAATACTGAAAATCTTAACTACAGAATAATGACATATATTAAAGCGTTAAGGAATATTGTTTATGGAAGCTAGGGATAAGTTTAATGAAAGTATTGATGAGGTAAAAATCCTTGTCAAAAAAGCTGAACAGGATGAGATAAATAGTAATGTGTATTTTAAAAGTTGCGTGTTGCTTATGTGTGCAAAATTAGAAAAATATGTAAAAGACAGTACTAAAGAATATTTTGAAGATATATTAAATTTAGGACTAAGTGCTAAATTTATTCCGCATGAAATAAAGGTTGCTGTTATTGAGAATGAAATCAATTTTATTACAAATAAAACAGTTTCTAAATATATTTCTGAGCCAAATTTTATAAAAAGAAGCGAACAATTTGCTTTGATATGGAATAAAAAATATAGTTTGAAAGATGTAAATTATGATGAATATACTGTTTCAATCGCTAATAATGGTGAGACTGCTTTTAAAAAATGTTATTATAAGGTTGGATTGCATGATATAATGGACGGGTTGAATGATTATGAGAAAAAGCAAGATCCATTACTTGGAGGGATTGAAACTAAAGAAAGTTATGGAATTACAACTGTTATTAATAAAATTATTTATATAAGACATAATATTATTCATGATGATGCGCAAGTTCAGATTACATCAAGTGACTTGACTATATATATAGATGTGGTATCGTCTTTTGTTACGCAAATAGATGAAAGATTGGAATCTAAGGTTAATGAAATGAAGTCACAAAATAATGTTAGTTGATGCAAATATAGTGCACTTTTATGTAAAAAACACAAATAATAGATATAAAACGTCTATAATCGTAAAAAATATCCTTGATTTGCACGCAGTATCACCCAAAACAAGTATACGTGCGAAGAATGGGAATAATAATGAAAACCCCCCGAATTCCTTATAAACAAAGGGATTCGGGGTTATTTTTTTCTTCCGTGATACCACTATGATACCATTTTTAATTTTTCATGCCTTTTTGGGAGTGTTTTCTAGTTTTTTTGA
>JAWXVF010000141.1:0-6502 GCA_044425555.1 Eubacteriales bacterium | reverse complement strand
GAAGACAAACGATCAAGTTTTATAGTGATTCTAGCTGGTTATCGAAAAGAAATGGAAAATCTAATGAAAACCAATCCGGGATTACAAAGTAGATTCACTAAATTTATTGAGTTTCAAGATTATACAGAAGAAGAATTACTAGAAATTGCCATTATGATTGCAAAAGATCAACATTATGAATTATCAGAAGATGGAAAAAGAGCTTTTAAACAGACGATTAGAAGATTAATGGTAGACGAGAAATTTGGAAATGCAAGAGCAGTACGTAATGTGATGAATGATGCATTTGAAGAAAAAGCTAATAATTTTGACATGGATTCTAATGATGATTTCACAGTGATTACAGCAAGAGAATTTACGTTAGCTGATGGAAATGGAGAAGAGAATTTACAAAAGTATTTACTAGAATTACATAGTCTAACCGGTTTAGAAAGTGTGAAGAACGATATCACACATTTAATAGAACGAATGGAGTATGAACGAGAAGAAGAAGATCGTACAGGAAGAAGAAATGCTCCTATGGATATGCATATGGTCTTTACAGGAAATCCAGGAACGGGAAAAACGACAGTGGCTAGAATGTATGGAGACTTATTACGAGAGATAGGTGTATTGAAAAAAGGTCACTTTAAGGAAGTCTCTAGAGCGAATCTCGTTGGAAAATATCAGGGTCACACTGCCCAGAAAGTACAAGAAGTATGTGAAGATGCTTATGGTGGAATTTTGTTTATTGATGAAGCATATTCTTTGTGTACAGGAGAGATGGATTCATTTGGAAAAGAAGCGGTAGATACTTTGATTAAAGAAATGGAAGACAACAAAGATAAACTATTGGTAATCTTAGCAGGGTATACGAATGAAATGTCAAGCTTTTTGTTGACGAACCCTGGATTTGCAAGTCGAATTTCACAAACTATTCTTTTTCATGATTATACAGCATTAGAGTTATTGGAAATATTTAAGTTATATATGGAGAAAGAAAATATAGAAATGGATTCCGTATGTGATCCTATATTATATGAATTATTTGCGAAAATGCTTCGAAATAGTACTAGAAATTTTGGTAATGCTCGTGATGTTCGAAAATTATTTAATGATATTAAGCGTAATATGATTAGTAGAGTACAGCGTGAAGATGTAGAGGGAGATGATCGCCGTAAGATTCTTAGCAGAGATATAGAGATGATAGAAAAAGAGGGTATCTTATTATAAATAATCACAAATAAAACACTAGAATATAATTTTATATGTTCTAGTGTTTTATTTTTTTAGTAATGGTATTCGTAAGAACTTCTATAAATATTTAGTGATAACAGAATGTAGTTCTTCTGGTTGGAATGGTTTTTGGATAAAATCACTTGCTCCCATTTTAAGAGCTTCCATTACTTTGTGTTTCTGTCCAGAGGCACTTACCATAATGACTTTCATATCAGGATAAATAGCTCTAATATTCTTGAGAGCCTCTAACCCTTCCATAACAGGCATGGTAATATCTAATGTTACGAGTTCTGGTGTGATTTCATTAGAACTTAAGAAATCTAAAGCTTCTTGTCCGTTAGAAGCGGTACCGATCACCTCGTGTCCGTTTTCGGTAAGAGCTTCCATTAAAATATTTCGAAAGATTCTTGAATCATCTACGACTAAAATTTTTGCCATGATATCCTCCTTTATTGAATTTCAAATTCATGATCAATAGTGATAGAAACTGTAATTTCACAATTAGGGAACTTGATAGGAAGGCATAAGATGGATTCACTAGCAAGCGTTAATTCTTCTGAGTAATAATGTGGAATATCCATATCTAGGTCAATGTTTTCGGTTGCAAGATCAGTGGCAAACATACCATTAACACAGTTAATTAATTCACAAAGTGCATCTAGTGCATCTTCAGAGGTATTGATGTACTTATCACCAGCAAAAAGCTTTGCTACAGAAATCATCTGCTCTGGTTCGGAGTGTAAACTACATAAAACAGAATGGTCACCAATTAATTGTTGCATACTTAAACATTTCGCCTGTACCTGATCAACAATGTAGGGCTTACAGATATAAACACGATAATCTAAGAGACGAATAATAGTACGCATAAATAAACCACAGAAATCTTGTGTAAAAGATGGCTGTTGGAATAGATACAACGGAATGATTCTAGCAACAGAACAACTCTTTAAATCTTCCATATTCATCTGTGTAAAACTGTGATCCGTCTGAAATGCTGTTAAATTATTATTAATCTCTTCCATAGTCATAAATTTAAGATCAACAATTGTTTGTAAAAAAGATAAAAATTGATTTCCTTGTAGGCAAAGTAATCGCTCAACTTGTCCAGCATTTAAGTAATGCTTTTCTACAGCAATGTCACCAAAACGTTTATCATAAACAGATTGTAAATGATTCACTTCTTCTGCTTGTTCAACAGTCATTAACTTTTCCATTACAGCAATAACTCCTAAACGGGCTCTTGAAGTTTCTTGAGCCTCGAAAACAGCTTCCATGTCAGGTGTGCTTATTTTACCATTTAATACAAGGTAGTCCGCAAAAATACGATCAAACATAGTGTATACTCCTTTTGTGTTATTTCATAGTATCTATATTATACAATTAAAGGAATAAATTATCAATTAAAATTTTAAAAAAATGATTTATTTTGCAAAAAATATTAGAAATCCAAAAAGGATAGCAGAAAAATAATGGGAATTCAAAAAAAATAGTTGTATTTAAAATGTAAGTTGTATATAATGAAATAGCCTTAAATGATTTGTTCTTGCTATTTTGAACCTACAATTACTTTAAACGGAATTCCTATATTACTTAGTAGATGTCAAGCCTCCTTAGAGTGGAAGACAGAAGTTATGTTGCGGTCATCCACCTAGCATATGCTAGGAGTCAAAAGGTGAGAACACATTTAAGGTATATGATTACAGAAGAAGAGCAGCCGAAAGGTTGCTTTTATATTTATATAAATAGTATGGAAAAATTGGGAAGTTGGAGGTTACAACCATGCAAAAGAACCGTTTTCTGATAATATTATTAAGTAGTCTTATTATTGTTATGTGTTGTATGATAATTATACAAGAGAAATCAGAAGAAGAGGAGATTAGCCAAGAGAAGGAAGAGGTGGAAGTTCCTATAAGAGAATTAGAAAATGTTTGGATTGCAGAGGTGACAGAAGATACGATTATGATCGTAGAGGGAGACGAACAAGTAACATACCGTTGTCATGGTGCAGATGTTTTCGTTCGTGAGCAGATTGCAGACCTTCGGATTCAAGGAGAAACAGTTTGTGAAATAACGATTAAAAATCATAAAATCAGTGGAAAAGTATTGTCTAATGGAACAGATTCTATTATGATAGAAGAATATGGAACTATACCAATTGCTACGAATATGAAAACGTATCAAATCTATGGAACGGTACAAGAAGTATCTAAGAATCAGATTGTGATAGGATATGATTATACAGACTTTATTATAGAAGACAATCATATTGTAGCAGCTTTATTAGTTCACAAACAGCCAATGGAAGAGATTAGAGTATTGTTAAAGACTAGTGGATTCGCTTCTGACCTACATGAGAATATCACCTTACTTCCCCATGCACAATATACTATACGTAGTGGAGAAGAGGAATGGATTGTTTCGCAAGGAGAATCCGTCGAATTAAGTGAGAACTCAGATTACTTTGTGGAAGATATGATTGAGGTAATTCCTAGTGTATTGACGGGAAAAATGGAAATTCCGTCTATTGTACGTGCGCAGAGTACGCCACTTTATCGAGGTGGATTTACGATACAGAAACGAGATGATGGTTTGGTTATTATCAATATTTTACCATTAGAAGAGTATCTCTATGCAGTGGTTCCAAGTGAAATGCCAGCATCCTATCCTATTGAGGCCTTAAAGGCACAGGCGATTTGTGCTAGAACGTATGCCTATCACTCTATGGAAGTGGCAGGTAAGCCCCAATATGGTGCTCATGTAGATGATAGCACAGGATTTCAAGTATATCAAAACATTGCAGAGCAAGAGGCTACTACACGTGCGGTGAAGGAGACACAAGGACAGTTGTTATACCATGATAATGCCTTAGCAGATACCTATTATTATTCTACCTCTTGTGGGTATGGGAGTGATACTAGGGTGTGGAATGATAATGAGTATGATGAAAACTTTTATATACAGCCATTATCTATTTCATCAAGTAGTGTTTCTTCTAATGAGATGATAAGAATGAGTGCTAATATGAAGGATGAAGCGTTATTTTATGAGTTTATTAGTACTATTGGAGAGAATGATTTTGAAAAAGAACAATCGTATTACAGGTGGACATATGAACTGAAGGAAGTAGATACAAAGACTATTTTAAATAAATTACAAACGAGAGGTGCAGTGGTACCCAATCGATTTGTGGTATATGAATTAAATACGGACAAAGAGGTAGAACTTAGCAATATACAAGAACTTGGTACGATTTCATCTATAGAAGTAGGAGAACGATTGGAAGGCGGCAACTTAAATATGCTCAGACTATTGACTACGAAGTACGAGATTCAAATTCACAAAGAATATAATATTCGTTATGTTTTAGGAAATGAAGAAGCTATTTTAAGAAACATAAATAATACGGAAATACCAACGACATCTATTGTACCAAGTGCTTTTTTTGCAATTGAATTATCTTATATGGGAGAAGAGGTAATAGGATATCGGTTGTTGGGAGGTGGTTATGGTCATGGGGTAGGTATGAGTCAAAATGGTGCTAAGGAAATGGCACTTACAGGTCTTACTTGTGAAGAGATTATACAATTTTTTTACCAAGGAACAAGAATAGTATTGAATGAACTAATAGAGGAGTGTTGCAATGAAGTTTATGTATGTTACCATACGACAATTAATCAGAGAGAATTCAACTAATAACTTAAGTGCATATGCTGCAAGTGCTGCATTTTTTATCTTCTTATCTGTATTTCCTATGTTATTATGTATCTGTTCGATTATACCATTTACTAGTATGACAGAGAATACCTTGATTGTTTTGGCTTCTAAGGTGTTACCAACTACTATTCTTCCTTTTGCAATCTCTTTAATTAGTGAGATGTACCATAAGTCCATGGCACTGTTATCCTTCGCAAGTTTGACTTTAATATGGTCTGCTGCCAAGGGAATACTAGCAATTATGAAATCATTACACGTAATTAATCATGTAGAAGAGAAGAAAAATTATGTGATGTTACGATTGAAGGCATCGGTATATACCATTATTTTAATGGGAGGTATTCTAGTCACTCTCTTTATCATGGTATTTGGAAATCAGTTGGTGATTTTTATGGTAAAAAATGTTCCAGAATTAGACTATTTTGTGAATTTATCAACGCATTTTCGGTATTTTTTTACTTGCATTTTGTTGACCTTATTATTTGTGGTCTTATACACAAAAATTCCTAATAAGAAGATGAAATTCACTTTACAATTACCAGGTGCATTGTTAGCTAGTATAGGATGGCTGTTATTTTCAGCTTGTTTCTCTGTTTATATAGATTATTTCAATGCCTTTAATATGTATGGAAGCCTTTCTACTGTAGTCATTATGATGTTGTGGTTATATATTTGTATGTATATTCTGTTAGTTGGTGCGCAGATTAACTACACATACGAGGAACATATACAAGCATTTTATAAGATGCTACAGAAGAAGTAGGTAGAATAAGGGAATTACCATAAGGGTGATTGACAAGAATGATAGAATTCTACTATAATATATAGAAAGAAGTAAGATGTTTAAGATATTGTAATCAATGGGAAGGTGGATTCACATGGCATTATTAGATGATATAGCAAATATGCTGACACAAGCAAGTCAGTCAACAGTACAGAAAACAAAAGATATGTCAGAGGTTTCAAAGATTAATTCGCTTATTCTAGCAGAAGAAAATAAGGTTAAGAATTACCATACTATCATAGGGCAGAAATATATGAAACAAGTAGAAGAAGATTCTATAGATTTATTTCCAGAAGAAACAAAAGGAGTGTTAGAAGCAACAGAGAAGATTAAAAAATATAGACAACAGATTAAAGAGATTAGAGGAGTACAACAATGCTCTAATTGTACAGCAGATGTAGTAAAAGGAGCAGTATTTTGTGCGTTTTGTGGTACCCCAGTAGAAGTTCTAGAAGAAAAAGTACCAATAGTAGATCTTGTGGCAGACGAGCCAGTGATTCAACATGTGGAATATCGTGCGTAGCGTTGTGTTTTTATTAGTTATAGTTCTATCGTTTGTCCTGTATACGATGATTATATTTTGAGTATATAGGGAAATTTTTTGTTTTGACAGAATACTTGACAATAGTTATTATATTTGGTACAATATAGTGGATATAAAATATTATAGTACCAAGGAAGGTACATCACATTCAAGGAGGAATACAATTATGGTAGTTCAACACAACGCACAAGCAATGAATGCTAACAGAATGCTTAACATCACAGTGAATGAAACAGCGA
>JAWXVF010000140.1:0-6574 GCA_044425555.1 Eubacteriales bacterium | reverse complement strand
CTATTGATTCTTCTATTGCCAAGGAACAAGCGTTTGAACAAATGCAAGAGAAGAACATAGAATATTCTATTACAGAGGCAGAATCGCAAGAGCAGAATGCGTATTTATCGTATAATGCAGTGATTGGTACGAATTTAGATTCTAAGTTATATATTGCTTTTTCTGTGCTTAATTATGTGTTGTGCCTAGTGCCAGGAGCACCTATAAAGCAAGCCTTAATTGAAAAAGGTATTGGCAAAGAAGTGTATAGTACTTATGAAAATGGTATTATGCAACCATATTTTTCAGTGGTTGCCAAAGGAACTGATGAAGAGAGAAAAGAAGAATTCTGTAATACCATAGAAGAAGTGTTAAGAGAACAAGTAGAAAAGGGATTAAACGAAAAAGCACTTAGAGCGGGAATTCATTACTACGAATTTCGCTATAGAGAAGCAGATTTTGGTTCTTATCCAAAAGGCTTAATCTATGGATTGCAATTATTAGATAGCTGGCTCTATGATGAGACAAAGCCATTTATTCATTTAGAAGCAAATGAAACGTATGAAACGCTAAAGAGTCTTGTATCAACAAGGTATTTTGAAGAGCTGATTGAGAAATATTTGTTGGAAAACCATCACAAGTCATTGGTAACGGTAGTACCAGTGAAAGGTCTTACAGCACAAAAAGAAGAGACTGTAGCCAAAGAATTAGAACAATATAAATCTAGTCTTTCAAAAGAAGAAATTACGAAATTAATCAAACAGACAAAAGCGTTAGAGGATTATCAAGAAGAACCAAATAAGCAAGAGGATTTAGAGAAGATTCCTCTTCTAACAAGAGAAGATATAGATGAATTTAAAGACCCTGTAGTCAATGAATTGATTGAAAAAGATGGTACTAAGTATTTATTTCACGATTTATTCACGAATAAAATTGCTTATATTCGATTGTTATTTAATATAGAGCATCTGCCAGCAAAGTTGTTGCCATATGTAGCATTGTTAAAGGCAATATTAGGATATGTAGATACGAAGAACTACAATTATCAAGAGTTAGCACATGAGATTGATTTACAAACTGGTGGAATAGGGACGAGCATTAATTCGTATTTAGATACGAAAGATATTTCGAATTATGTTTTGAATTTTGAAATGATTACGAAAGTATTATACGATAACATTCCACAATCATTTGCATTAATGGAAGAAATCATTCAAACATCTAAAGTAGAAGATACAAAAAGGCTCTATGAAATTGTTGCGGAATTACGCTCTAGAATGCAAGCATCTATGACTTCTTCTGGTCATACAGTGGCAGCTATGCGTGCAATGGCACGATTTAATAAGGTGGTAGCAATTTCAGAACAAACATCAGGAGTGTCTTACTATCGTTTTATAGAAGATTTGGAGAAGAATTTTGAAGCAAAAAAAGAAGAATTAGTTCGTTTGTTGAAAGAAACTATGACGTATCTCTTTCGGGAAGAACAACTTATGGTGGACTGCATTGCCACAAGTGAGATCAAAGAGGTGATTGTACCTTATACGAATGCATTAAAAGCGTCTTTGTATACAGATGCGATTACAAAAGAACAGTTAGAGGTTCCATTATTAACAAAAAAAGAAGGGTTTATGACTTCTGCACAAGTACAATACGTATGTAGAGCAGGAAATTTCTTACAAAATGGATTAGAATATACAGGAGCGTTGCGAGTATTACGTGTAATAATGGGTTATGAGTACTTGTGGAATAATGTAAGGGTAAAAGGTGGTGCGTATGGTTGCATGAGTTCTTTTTCTAAATCAGGAGCAGCGTACTTTGTGTCTTATCGTGATCCAAACTTGGCAAAAACCATTGATACCTACGAAAAAGCACCAGGGTTTCTAAGAGAATTTAATGCAGACGAACGCACCATTATGAAATTTATTATAGGAGCCATGAGTGATTTAGATGCTCCATTAACACCATCAACTAGAGGGAATTTATCCCTAGGGAATTATTTGTCTCATGTTACTACAGAAGACATGAAGAGAGAGCGTGAGGAAGTTCTTGGCATTACAAGAGAAGAAGTGGAACGAATGGCAGATTATGTAGAGGCATTTTTGGAAAGTAATAGTCTCTGTGTGGTAGGAAATGAAGATACGATTCGTGACAATGAAACATTATTTGATGAAATCAAGCACTTGTTCTAGTGATAAGTGGTGAAAGGGCTATGGATATATGGAGATGAATTACAAATCAGGATTTGCAACGTTAATTGGAAGACCTAACGTAGGTAAATCTACATTGATGAACTGTCTAATTGGACAAAAGATTGCGATTACAAGTAATAAACCACAAACTACTAGAAATAAAATACAGACTATTTACACTAGTGAAGTGAGTCAAATAGTATTTCTAGATACTCCTGGAATCCATAAGTCCAAGAATAAATTAGGGGAATATATGGTTGGAGTTGCTCAGAGAACGTTGAAGGATGTGGATGTAATACTTTGGCTTGTAGAACCTTCTACTTTTATAGGAGCAGGAGAACAATATATATTAGAGCAATTACACAACACAACAACACCTGTTATCTTAATAATCAACAAGATTGATACGGTAAAAAAAGAAGAGATTCTCTTATTTATTGACAAATATCGACAAGAGTATGATTTTCAAGAAATCATACCTGTATCGGCATTAAAAGCAGATAATACAGATACGGTAATTGAATGTATAGAAAAATATTTACCATACGGTCCAGCCTTTTATGACGAGGATACCATTACAGATCAGCCAGAACGTCAGATTGTTTCGGAATTAATTAGAGAGAAAGCACTTCGCTTACTAGAAGACGAAATTCCTCATGGGATTGCGGTAAGTGTAGAAAGTATGAAATATCGTAAAAAGATTGTAGATATTGAAGCTACTATATTTTGTGAGAGGGAGTCTCATAAAGGGATTGTCATTGGAAAGCAAGGAGCAATGCTCAAAAAAGTAGGAACACTTGCAAGAAAAGAGATTGAAGATTTTTTAGAAATAAAAGTGAATTTACAATTGTGGGTAAAAGTAAAGAAGGATTGGAGAGATAGTGATTTTCTCTTAAAAAACTTTGGATACCATGGGAAAGAATAAGAAAAAATTCGCATATTTTTCATAGAATTGTACACCCTATTACTGAGAAACGTATCATAATAATAGATGCGATAGAAACAGGGAGATGAAGAAGAATATGGTAGAAGCGAAGTGGGATTCTTTTGTGAAAACAGGTAGTATTTCTGATTACTTATCTTATAAACAAAGTACGAGTGTAAATCAAGAAAAAATAAAGGAAAAAGACAAATTGACTGGAGAACTTCCTTATGCAGGAACACATAACAGTAACAGGGCTAGTGCTAAAGACACAAACCATAGCAGAGTACGATAAGCGAGTAGTGATTTTAACAAAAGAGCGTGGGAAAATCACTACTTTTGCAAGGGGAGCGAAGAAGATGAATAATAAGTTTATGGCATCTACTAGTCCTTTTTGCTACGGAGAATTTAAGTTATATGCAGGGAAGCATTCTTATCAGATTTTGGATGCTTCCATTTCTAATTATTTTGAGCAATTACGATTAGACATAGAGGATGCGTATTATGGAATGCACTTTTTGGAAATCATGGATTATTTTACAAGGGAAAACAATGATGAAAAAGAGATGCTACGATTGCTCTACCAATCATTACGGGCTGTTGGACATACACGGTTTGCTAATGAATTAGTACGTTGTATATTTGAAATCAAAGCATTAATGATTAATGGAGAATATCCAGGAGTACCAAAAGGTGGTGATTACTTAGATTCTACCTTATATACCATGAATTATATCTATGAATCTAGTATTGAAAAATTATATACTTTTGTAGTCAATGAAGAAGTTCTAAAGGAATTAATTCAGATTACTCAACAATATAAAAGAGACTTCTATGACCAAACATTTCAAAGCCTTGAAATCCTAAAAACCTTAGAAAAAGTGGAAGATTAAGGGAGAAATCCTGAAAATTTCGACAAGATGTTCTTGCTGTTTTGGTAAAGTGACAGTATAATATAAAGGAAAAGGAGGCAAGAACATGGCAAAAGAAGTGTTAGATGATGACTTTCGATTTGAAGAATTTCAAGTAGAAGAGTACATAGATAAATTTAAACAAGAAGAAATTGTGGTAAAAAAAGGGGACGAACAAGTAGAGATATTTGTAGACTTAGTTTCAATAGGTCGAAGCGACCTATTGCTAGAGCCACCGGTTATATTGCCTGATTTTGCATTAACAGTGATGAGGGCACAATTTGCAGCCTTGCAATTAGAGCTTGGTAAGTTTCAAACTGAAGAATTAGAATATAAGATGAAATTAATGATTGAATTGGCACAAGAAGACAATCATAAATTAGTAACGAATCTTAGCATAGAGATTCAAGAGTATATGGATAAATATGTGAAATGTGTTGAATGGATGTATGAATGTTTAAACGAGACCATTGCAGAAATGGAATAAAGAGTGAAAAATGAAGTTGGTGATTCGAGCAATAAAAATAGGTGTGGGAAGTAGTTTGGCCGTTGTGTTAGCAGGGATTTTGGGATTAGAATATGCTACTACCACAGGAGTGATTACCTTACTAACGATTAGAAATACTAAGAAAGATACAGTAGAGTTAGCTGTTAAGAGATTGGCATCTTTTGTCATTTCGATTCTTATGATCAGTATGACCATGTTGTGGATAAGAGATCCTAATATAGGGTTTGGACTTTATATGGTACAATTAGTGATTGTCTCCTATTTATTTCAGTGGGAAGATAGTATATCAGTAAATGCGGTAATTGGAACCCATATTTTTATTATGGAAACGGTATTGACCATAGAGCTTATTATGAATGAACTTGGAATTGTAGTGATTGGAACTAGTATTGCAGTTGTTGTGAATAACTTCTATATGATGGATAATATAGAAGAGATTAAGAGGGATGCAAGATTTATTGAAGCGAATCTACAGAAAATCTTTATGGATATGGTTGCTTATCTAGAATGTTTGGAGAGAAAATCTTTCATACAAGACACCAGTGAACATATACAAGAATTGGAAAATCATATTGATAGAGCCATTGATAAAGCATTCGAAAATATTGGGAATGCATCGAATCACTTGTCTAAGTATTATGTAGAATATTTAAATATGCGAAAGAGTCAATGCAATGTTTTGATACATTGCTATCGAGTCTTTATGAGGATTAATCCTACTTGTATTGAGGCAAGAGAAATTGCAATAATACTTCATAAGATTGCCGATTCTGTTCATGATACAGTTGGTATGAAACAGATAATAAGTGAATTAGAGATGGTAATTATACAATTAAAGGAACGAACCATTCCAAAATCCCAAGAAGAGTTTGTTGCAAAAGCAGAAATATTTTATATTTTAGAAGAGTTAGAAGAGTTATTACGGCTAAAAAGCGAGTTTATTGAGAGTGTTTCTAAGCAAGAAATCTATCGTTATTGGATATAAATGAAAAAAATCATAGAAATCATTGATATTATGTCGCAAAAATGGTAGAATAAAAAACAGTGAAACTTAGAGATATAAGAATAATGTTAAGTGAACGAAGAAAAAAATACAATATAATCTAAAATTTATGAGAATTGTCTATGTTTTTTTGAAATAATGTGGTATAATCCTTTCATATATTTTGATTATTAGATAAAATAAGGATAAGAGGTGTAGTATGGATTCTAAAATTTTGTTGGAAAATGGTACGAATGAGTTGGAAGTGTTAGAGTTTTTAATCGACGGACATTCTTATGGAATTAATGTTGCGAAGATTAAGGAGATTATTCCTTATCAACCTGTAACGCCCGTGCCAAACGCGCATCCAAGTATAGAAGGTATTTTTATGCCACGTGATATTATGATTACAGCAATTGATTTAAAGAATTGTTTACAACGTGGAGAGATTGAACCAAGAGGATTGTTTATTATCACGAACTTTAATAAGCTTGATATTGGATTTCATGTGGATGAAGTGGTAGGGATTAGTAGAGTGTCATGGAAAGAGATTATTAAGCCAGATGCGACTGTGAATAGTTCTGAAGAGAGTATTTCAACAGGGATTATCAAGTTACATGATAAGTTAATTATCGTATTGGACTTTGAGAAGATTATAACTGATATTAATCCAGAAACAGGACTAAAAGTTGCAGACATTGATGAATTAGGAGAGCGTACAAGAAATGATATACCAATTCTGATAGCAGAAGATTCTATTCTGTTAAACAAATTGATTGTAGAATCATTAAGTCGTGCGGGTTATAATAACATTACACATACTGAAAATGGACAAGAGGCATGGGATTATGTGAAAGAGTGTATTGAGAACGATTCTTTGAATAAGCATGTGCAATTATTAATTACAGACATTGAAATGCCATTGATGGATGGACATAGACTAACGAAGTTGGTGAAAGAGAATAATCATTCAAAAGACATTCCAATTATTATTTTCTCATCATTAGTAAATGATGATATGTATCGAAAAGGACTTGCACTAGGAGCGAATGCACAGTTGTCTAAGCCAGAGATTGGCAGGTT
>JAWXVF010000139.1:0-6620 GCA_044425555.1 Eubacteriales bacterium | reverse complement strand
TTGGTTTAATCTCTACGAATCTAGCCGAAAAGATAGCACTAACCGTTACAGAATCACCTTATCGAGTAACAGCGGAGCAAATTAGTAGCACCTGTGGACAAAGCATTAGTGCAGGTGGTGTGTGGAACATGATGCAACGTCTTGGAGAGAGGATTGAGGAAGAAGAATTACATGCAGTAAAACAAATGAATGAAGAGCAAACAGAAGGAAAAGAAATTATTCCAGTGCTATTTGAAGAAATGGACGGAGTTTGGTTGCATATTCAAGACGAACATCATAAAAAGATGAAAAAGCAGGAAATGAAAGTATGTACCATATATGAGGGTTGGGATGCTGAAAAAGAAAAAGAAAAAAGAAGTACACTAGTAGGAAAAATAATGATGGCTGGAATGGAAAAAAGTACTGAATTTCATGAAAAAAGAGAAGCGTGTATCAGAAAGAAATACAATGTAGATGAAATCGGACAGCGAATCTTAAATGGAGATGGAGGAAGTTGGATCCATGAACCATACGACCCAGATACCATATTTCAACTAGATCGATACCATATTTATCAGGAGATACTAAGAAAAATCAGTAACAAAGAAGCACAGAAGGAAATACGGAGTTTATTTGAAGCAGAAAAAATAGAGGAATTGTTAGCATATATCAAAATCTATGCAACCAGTGTAGAAAGTCCAGATGAAACAGATAAATCAAGTAAAAAGGCAATGGAATTATACCGATATTTAAGCAATAATAAAGAAGGGCTATTAGCCTACAATAAACGAGGAATTATCATACCAGAACCCAAAGAAGGTATAATATACAAAGGGATGGGAATTCAGGAAGCACAAAATTGTACGATGATAACGCTACGAATGAAACATCGAAGAATGCGTTGGTCTGTAAAGGGAGCAAACAATCTAGCAAAAGCACTTTATCGCAAGGAGAACAAGGATTTAATCAACACAATAGAACGATACACTGACGGCTTGGTATTTACTATGCAAATGAAAGAAGTAATCGAAACATTAAGTGCAGCGAAAACGCCTAAAAAGGATGGAAAAGGAAATTCGTATATTGATATAGCAACCCATCATATACCATTGTTTGATGCAATGCAAACAGCATCAAGAAAAGCATTTAAAAGAGCATTTGGATATTAAATAAGCATACCTAATAGGATTTATTTGTAGTAGGAAAAAATCATAAATATCAGATAAGAAAAAATGAATGAGAAAAGTGCCAACGATTACTTGACACATACGATGAGTAAGTGAAATTTGACAAGATGCCATAACTGTGTTAGTATACTAAGTAGAAATGGTGCTACCAATACAAGCAACATATTAGAATGTTTACTTGTATGTTGTGTGGTTAGCCCTGAAATAAATTGATGAAAAGATAATCGCTTAGTTTCTTAGGCTGGGGCGATTATTTTTTTGTGTTTTTTCCTAATGTATAACCAAGACCAAAACATGTTAAGCCGAAACTTAGCACAGTAATTAGATTCTCTATTGTTAACATTGGCATCACCCTCTTTCGTAGTATTTATCACAAGGATATGTACTAGAGGGCTAACCGCCTACCGTTATGGTAGCACCTAATTCAGTATATCAAAAAAACGAAACAAGAACAAGTGTTCTGTGTGACTTTGTTGTATCGAAATATTTTATATGGAGAAGTTTTATCCTCAATCTATTATTTTGATATATTCCAGTTGCCAATTAAGGAACTCTTAAGAAAGAAGTAAGAAATTTGTGATATGTTGATGTATATAGACAAAGAAAATACAATACCAACCTTAAGAAAGGTCATACAATACCAACCTTAAGAAAGGTCATAAAATGAACAATAAATATATTTTAAAATTGATTACTGTTACATTAATTGCAGCTAGTGTGTTAGTAGGTTGTAATACCAAAGAGGATACAACGCGAACAGAGCAAGAACCTTCCGTATCACAAAGTGTATCTTCCATTACTAATACGAGTAGTGATGCCACCAATTTATTACAGGAGCAAATCACACCGATAGAAATAGCCGAAAACAGACTTTTTACAGAATATGGTTTTAGTGTAGAGTCTGATTATGAGAATTTACTCCTATGCACGAGTAATCCAGATACGGATTATCATAATGTAATTGATGATATGGTGAAGCTATTTATTATTGGATCTGATACGGAAGAAGATAGAAATTCTATAATGGAACAGTCCTATGATTACACGTATGTTTTGTATCGTTATATTATGCCAGTTGCGATGGTATTAGACGATCTAGATGAAGCGTTACAAGTAACAGAAGCGTTACAAGTAACAGAAGCGTTACAATTAACGCGGGAAGAGCAAATAAAATTTGTCATAGAAGAAGTAGCAAAGTTTTTTCAGATTACTACACAAGATAGGAAGATTAATAACCTAGACTGCAAACATACAATCATTACCCTTGATGTATCAAGTGTGGAAGAAAGTTACAGGGAAGAATATGACTTAGAGGGGTTACATTTACTGCAAACGGAAATATTTATTGTACCTTATGAAGATAAGCTAGATGAATTTTATGCTGTGGTTTTTGACGGACTTACCAATTTGGAAACCTTTGATACAAGTGCTGAAATTACGAAAATAGTAGATTCATTTGCGTATCACGAAGAGTTATCCCATATAAACGAGCAAGGACTGAGAAGTTTTAAATCTGTTTCCTTTAGTTCCTATTATGATCTTAGTTATTTCCAAGAGGCACTTTCCCCGGAACATTATAACATGCAATTATCTATGGAGAGTAAAGGGTATTTACCATTAAAATTAACAGATGAACAGGAAAAATTTTATCTAGAAGTAGAATGTGATTCTTTCGACTTGAGAAGTGATAATCCCCAAGAACTTACTAGTGAAAGGGTTACTGTAAATGAAAAAGATTTTACTGTTTACAAATATCATGTTGCAGGAGAAGATTTAATGGTAGGGATTTCCCATGAAACGGAGGAGATTTATCCCAATACAACGTGGATTACTCTTGGAAATACGCAGCAGTATCAATTTACATTAGAAGTGTATCACTCATTAAAAAACGAGGATATCCAAATAATTAATACCGTTTTTCAAACTATTATGGAGTATTATGAAGTTTCCTATAGTCCTTTTACGTTCCAATTATTAGAGAGGCAAATTGAGTGGGATAACTCTTGGGATAATGGGGATGAATCTCTTCAAGAAGTTGAGGAAGTTACAACAGAAGATGGCTTTGTTATGAGAGGTACAACCCTTATAGGTTATGTAGGGGAGGATAGTCACATAATCATTCCAGAGGGTGTTGAAATCATTGGAAAGGAAGCCTTTAAAGGAAACGAACACATTGAGAGTGTGGTGTTGTCTGATACTCTAAAAATAGTGGGAGATAGTGCTTTTATGCAAACTTCCTTAAAAGAAGTGACTATCTCTGATTCTGTAACGGAAATTAAACAATATGGATTTGCTTATTGTACGCAAATGGAAGTGCTACATTTTGGAAATTCAGTGGAAACCATTGGCGATTTAGCATTTAATGGCAGTTGGTCACTAAAAGAATTAAACCTGCCAAGTAGTCTAAAAACCATCGGTAAAACTGCATTTTCAAGTGCAAAATCTCTGAAAACCTTAGTAATTCCTGATAGTGTAACCGTGATTGGGAGAAATGCGTTTGGTAGTTGCAGAGAGCTAGAACAAGTAACCTTGTCTAATTCATTAACTAGAATTAATGAGGATACATTTAATAATTGTGTGAAACTAAGCACAATTGAAATACCAGAATCTGTTACTTATATAGAGGGGTTAGCTTTTGAGGATTGTGATAATTTAACGGAAGTTATTTTGCGGAATCCTAATACCATAGTAGATGAACTAGCCTTCAAGGGTTGTGATTTGTAAAAAAATTGGAGGAAAAACCAAAGAAGAATAGATTCGCAGTATACAACTTTATAAAAAACGTGGAGGAATTTAAATGAATAAGATACGTAATTTGACTTTAATGTTAGTACTCATGGTTGCACTGGTTGGGTGTAGCAAAACAAGTGTAGAAACAGATTATACAAGTGTAGAGGTAGACTATCCTGCTGCAATTATGGTAGATAATTTAATTTATCTTTTACCTGTTACGCCATCGTCTATAGAAATTGATGATGGTGCTATCATTGGCTATACAGATTCCTATACAGATACTTTTCCAGAACATAATGGAGAAACAAATTTTAATAGAGAACTGGAAATGCCATATGTAAAGGTTGAGGGTGGAATAGCTGTTTTACTTGATGGTGAATGGTATATATGCACGTTAAAGGATTAAAAAAATATCTAAATGGAAGAAAGGACATCATATCGTTTTAAGCATTCTTGTTTACATAAGAGAGTACGAAACCTACATTAACGGGATATGTAGTTATCTACTTATTGATAAAATTTTATAAATGATTGGAGAAAGTTGAAAAATGAATACGATCAAGATATTATTAAAAATAGTTCTATTTGTTCCTGCAATTATTGGAACATTTTTGATTGGTGTTTTATATGCACCTCGTATACCATTGCTACTTTTCATTACGATGATGCTTTTGTGGGTAGGTAGTGGGTTGCTTGCTTTCAATAAGGTGATTGGTGGAGCAGTAGGAATGATGTCACCAATTCTATTGCTCATTATTATGCATGGTGAATTTATGCACGTTAATCCCACACCTTATTCGCTACTTATAATGAATAATAAAGAAAATCATAAACAATTTCATCCAATTTGTTAAGATACTCCTGAAAATTGGTGGGTAAATTTTTGATGGAATATAAGTTGTCAGGATTAAAATGATTTAAAAGGTGATATAATATTTTCGTAGTAAGAGAATGAACATCACCTGTGATTCCTCCACGCTCTTTAAAACTAAGTTCTTCGTCAACTAGTATAATAGCTTCGCACATAGTATTAAAATGCTCAATTTCAAATAATTCTTTTTCTTGTAGATAATACACAAAACTATTATTAGAAGCTGATATATTATCTATAAGGATTTGTAAACCATCCATAAAGTCTCCTTGTCCGTTACGCAAATACTCGTTATTACATATTATTAAAGTTATTTTCGATGTGTTGTATTAATTCTAATAGATTTATTGTATCATACAATTGTATCAAAGTATATTTCTTTTTCTGATTCGTTAAGACAAACGCAATAATTGCAATCGTTTGGTTTACAAAATTGAAAATGACACAATGATGATAGTTCAAGGTGGTTCGCATTATGGTGATAAATGAAAACATAGCAATTCCTATTATAATTCAGTGTTTTTTTATGGTCTAAGAGGAACCCATCAGTAGATATACTTACTACTTGCATCAGATATTGCTGTAAATATTGAAAATGCAGGTGCAGACTATATTGTAATCTGTACCAATACCATGCATAAAGTAGTACCACAAATATCGGAAAGAATTGGTATTCCAATTATTCATATAGCTGAAGCTACCACAAAAGCAATTAAAAGACAAAGACTTAAAAAAATTGTATTACTTGGAACAAAGTATACCATGACACAAGATTTTTATAAGAAAAAATGAAGTGTGCATAAATTACATTCTTGACAAACATACTAACAGTATGTTAAAGTGTGCAAATATAACTACGATAAAAGGAGTAATCTATGGCAAGAAATAAGTATCCAGAACAAACCATTGAGCGAATACTGGAAGTATCCAAAAGACTTTTTCTTGAAAAGGGATATGACAATACAAGTATTCAAGATATTATTAATGAACTAGAGGGACTAACGAAAGGTGCCATTTATCATCATTTTAAGTCGAAAGAGGATATTTTTGATGCAGTTGCCACTAAAATGGGAGAAGTTAATGGCGAATATTTTATAGAAATGCGAAACAATACTTCCTTAACAGGTGCAGAAAAATTAAGAGAGGTTATTCGACTAAATATAGGAAGTGAAGCATCAAGCAATATTATGGAGATTATGCCAAACCTTATGGAGAACCCTAAATTTTTAGCCATGCAGATGAAAAGCTCTTTTTTTCATGTAGTGCCAAACTATTTGCTTCCTATCGTAGAACAAGGAGTAGAGGATGGGTCTATTATCTGTGATAAACCGTATGAACTGGCGGAAATGATAGTGCTATTTTTAAATACGTGGCTAAACCCAGTAATGCTTGGAACTGATAAAAGTAGAATTGCAAATAAATGTAAAATGATTAATGAAATGATGACTCAGTATCACATTTTTCTATTTGATGATGAGATGATAAAGAAACTAGAAAGTTTTACTTGTGAGTAAGTATATAGATATTTAAATTATTTAAGAAAAACCATAAAAATGAACTGCTCCTATGAGAGCAGATTATTTTTAAGAATTTACATACCAACCAAATGTATGAAAGAAAAAGGAGAAAATGAATATGAAATCTAATCAACTTTGGAACAAAAATTTTACACTAGTGGTGGTATCATGACGGGTGTATTTGGAGAGAAATTAGATATCAAAAATCTTTATAAATACGTGGTATTAGTGGCTATCAGTCTTATTCCTATGTCAATAGCTATGTTTTTTCGTAGTACCCCTATGATAGCGTATATACTTATTTTGGTAAGTGCTTTTTTCACTATGTGTGTT
>JAWXVF010000138.1:0-6629 GCA_044425555.1 Eubacteriales bacterium | reverse complement strand
ATCCACTCGTAGATCATTCATATACCTCACTAAACTCCAAGGATTGTACACCTGCTTCTTGCCAAACACATAACCATTGTACCATTCTCTTACTAAATCCATGCATTGTTCTCTATGAAAATGTACAAGCATTTCTCGTACTTCGCCCTCTGTAAATCCAAAGTATTCTCCATACTCCTTATTTTCAATGGATACAACTTCTAGATTATTTAACCCTGTAAAGATACTTTCCTTGCTAATTCTCAGACATCCTGTAATGACTGCAAACTTTAGGGAATTGTTAGTTTTAAGAGTGGCACCTAATACCCCTCTCATAAAACGAACCATCTCCTTATAAAAATCTTCCATAAATGCATTTTCCAATGGCACATCGTATTCATCTATCAACACAATTACTTTCTCTTGGTACACTTTTTCTAAACATTTACACAGAAATTGAATGGAACTAACTACCATCACATAGTCTGCTTCTTGATTTCTCAGTAATTGATACTTTCTCTTATCTTCTTCTGTCAAATCTTCACTATCTAAAATTCCGCTATGTCGTTCATACTCATCAGCAATCATTTGATAGAGGGCACCATAACAATAATCAAAACTCCCCTGCTTCGCTTCCTTGAAGTTCAGCATAATCACAGGGTATTTCCCCATATGTGCTTGGTATTTCTCCCCTGCACTGACTATTTTAAGTCCTTGAAATAATTCGCATGTATCTGATTTACCATTGGATGGAACATGAGATGCTACGTCTTTCTCGAAGAAATATTGTAGCATACTAAGATTTAGACTCTTTCCAAATCTTCTTGGACGAGTGAATAATGTAACCTCAGCTGTAGTATCTAGTAAAGTCTTAATTAATAAGGTTTTATCTACATAATAACAGCCTAGTTGTCTTATCTTCTGAAAATTATCAATTCCTATTGGTAATGGTTTATACTCTTTCATAGATATGAAATCCCTTCTACTGATAAACATTGGTTGATTATATCATACCTTAGATAAAAAAACGTGTCAATTTGAATCACCATAATACCCCAATATACTTCCCATTGTCTATATTATAACATTGCTCTAATACTCTTTGATCATATTCTAGTCGCTCTTGTATTTGCGTTTGCAAAACTTCATCACTTGTCTATTCTTTTATTGTTTCCACATAATATTCTTCTCCTGTGTCTAAACATAAGCATCCAAGCTGTTCCATACCACAATCCATAGCAATATGTCCATTGCCTTGATAAATGGTATTTTGAAATTGGTGTTCTTCTATAAAAATAGTAGGTGTATGTCCAGTCACTAAGATTTTATCTTCATAATATCGTACACCATAATCACATCTTATATCTAATAAATCTTCTGCACTATATTCTTCTAATGACTTATTAGGTGCAAAATTGTTAAATCCCATGGTATGTACTACTACATAATCCGTACCATTCACTTTGAGTTCCTCATACAGTTCTAAATCTCCGAGATACTCTACTATAGCTTTTCTATCTTCTTGTACTAGTTTATGAAAACCATCAATGGTAGCTTGTCCTCCAAGATTATTCATCCAATCTATCATCATACTCATTGTTTCTTTATCTAAATCTCTAATAGATTCTTCTGTAATTTCTTTTGATAGTTCTTTTAAACAAGCAAGGGCAATCAAATCATGATTCCCTGCAATTGGATAAACATTTACCCGATACATCATGTCTAATAATAACTCCATGCCTTTGGGACTGCGATCTACCATATCCCCTAGCACAAATAAAGTATCTGACTCCTTAAAATCAATCAATTCTAACATTTTCTTATACTCATCATATCTTCCATGAATATCGGACATTAAATAAATCATTCTTCTCCTCCACTATTAGAATCTTCCATCCTCTCCAAGCACATTGGATGTACATGTTGATGAGGAACATCTATTTCCTCCCCACATTCCGTTCTAATATCCTCTGCAATCGCATCATAATCTACTGTAATAACTGCTGCATCTGACCAATCTAGTATTACATTCGGAAAATCTTCTTTCTTAACAACATAAGAAATCATCCCCGTAGTTTCCGTTCCTATTATTCTAACGTGATCGCCTACTTGAAATGGGTGAGGAATCTCTACAAAATATTCCTCAAAATGTTCACTATAGTTTTCAAGGATTTGTTCTTCCCCTTCCACTAATTCTTGAACCCAAAAGTATTTTAACGCTCCTTCTTTGGAATAGCATAACTCTCCAAATTCAATACTAGCATATTCTTCGTATGTAGATTCTTCTGTTTGGCTCAACTCACCTTTCCCATCAGAGAGTGTCCATATGCGAGACTTTACCGCTTCCTGTAACTCTTCTTTTCTTGTAATTAATCGCTGCTTACGAATATCAAAACCGTACCCGTTTTCCTCGGATGACCAACACCTCCTAGCATACTCTTTGGCAAGTTCCCCATCAGTAAAATAGCCTATAGGATCTTCTTCTATTCTCCCATCAAATTCCGACTTATATCGTCCAAACACAACCATAATATACTTTCCATTGTCTGTATCATAGAATTGTTCTAGAACTCTTTGATCATATTCTAGTCGCTCCTGTATTTGTCTTCGTAAGACTTCATCTCTTGTCTCTTGTTGTAACGCTATTAGCTTTTCATTTCTTATGGCAATATTCGCACTTAGATTATATATGATTGTAGCTTTTTCAAAATCTGTAAATTCGTGCTCTATTTCCTGTAAATATTCTCGTACCTCATTGGATTGTATACAATTGTCTATGTTCATTATAATAGCATCCTTTCACTCTATTCTTTTATTGTCTCCACATAATATTCTTGTCCCGTATCTAAACATAAACATCCAAGCTGTTCCATTCCACAATCTAAGGCAATATGCCCATTGCCTTGATAAATGGTGTTTTGAAATTGATGTCCTTCTATACATTTAGTAGGAGTATGTCCAGTCACTAAGATTTTATCTTCATAATACCTCACCCCATAATCACATCTTACCTCTAGTAAATCTTCATCATCATATTCTTCCAACGACTTATTAGGTGCAAAATTGTCAAATCCCATGGTATGTACTAATACATAATCCGTACCATTCACGGTAAGCTCATCGTATAATTCTAGTTCTCCTAAATATTCTAAGATAGCGATTCTCTCCTCGTTCATTAACCTTTGAAAGCTATCTATAGTAGCTTGTCCACCTAAATTTCCAATCCATTCTACCATTCCATTCTTCCGGTTCATAGCCATATAACTTATGAAAATTCTCATATTTCTAATCCTCCTCTTACCGTCTCTGATACAAAATTTCTCCTTCACCCCCTACAAGAGCGGTGGCAATTTCAATCTTTTCTCTTATATGTAAAGTTTGTACATGTGCTTTTTCATCTGCCACTTGTAGCAACATCAAATGTTGAAATTCATTCCAACTAGCCACTTTCATATGTCTATTAACATGCTTTAACTTTTTTACTTACACAATCATCATGAAATACCACATAATACAATAATCTTTTTCTTTCTTCCTCAAAGATTAATTATCCTTCAAAACCAATTTTAAATCTTTCATGAGTTTGCTTACCTATATCAGGCACATCCACTTCCTCAATTGTAGTAAGTAATTCTAGAGTAATCTTGGCTTCCTCCAATTGTAATAATCGCTCAGCAAGATTCATTTCTGCTTCTTCTATCATTTTTCGTACAAATCGCCCATTCCCATAATCACTTTGTTCCTTCACATTTTCATAATCTATTCTAAGCTTTTCCATAGCTTGATTCGTAATCTTCATTTGTTTTCTTTCAAGCATAAGCTTTGTAATATCACAAAGTTCGTCAACAGAATAATCTTCAAACTCTACCTGAAATGCTATTCTAGATAATAATCCAGGATTTTTATCTAAAAAGTGTTTCATCTTATCTGGATACCCGGCAAAAATAACAATTACATTGTCCCTATGATTTTCCATTTCTTGAACAATGGTATTGATTGCCTCATCGCCAAATCCATTTTCATAATGTTCACAAAGGGAATAAGCCTCATCAATAAAAAGTATTCCTCCTTTTGCTTCCTGAAATCTTTTTTTCACTAATGGAGCAGTCTTACCCACATGAGTACCCACAAGTTCGGCTCTACCCACTTCTACAAAATTTCCTGTGGAAAGTACCTTTTCCTCTTTCATGATTGTGGCAAATAATCTAGCTACCGTTGTCTTTGCCGTTCCTGGATTTCCAGAAAATACCATATGTAGTGATGCCTTGTCTTTGGCAATTCCTCTATCCATGCAGAGTTTTCGTAATTTATAACTTGCCATAGCTTTTTCTATGATAGATTTTGTTTTGGTAAGACCTATCATATCCTTTAATTCTTCTTTTGCAGCACCTGATACTTTTTCCTCTCTTAATCCATCTTCTAGCATACTAATATCTTCTTTTGCTATGAGAAATAACTCTTTCTTTTGTATTTTATCTGCACTTTTTCTACTACGAAGTAACCTAACTGATTGATTCTGCAACGCATAATCAATTAAGTTTCTCACATACCTTCCATTACCAAAGTTATCCCTATGACTTGCCTTTTCTAGAATATAGTGCGCTTCCTTAATGGCATCCTTTTCAACAGCAAAGCCTCGTTCTTCTATCATCAGTTTAAAGATTTCTGTCAATTCCTCTGCATTGTAATCAGGAAAATCAACCCAATATGGAATTCTGCTCTTTAAACCCTCATTTATATTCATAAATTCCTGCATTCTTTCGTGATAGCCAGCAAGAACCACTATCACTTCTTCTCTATGAGTTTCCATTTCCTGAATCAGCACCGTAACTGCCATATCACTTTTTAACGAATAAGCTTCATCAATAAAAAGAACACCACCTTTTGCTGCCATAAATGCTTCTCTTATTGCATAAACGCACCCCAAACCATCTAAATCCATTCCACCTCGTTCTACAAGGATACCACTTTTTAAGATTCCTTCTTCTTTGGCAATTCCTGCAAACAGTTTTGCCACTGTAGTCTTAGCACTTCCTGGATTTCCTCCAAATATCATATGCATAGTTCCTGTTTTGTAAGTATGGCCTTTGCGATTTTTCCGCTCTTTTTCCACAATATTAGTGGCAATAATCTTGCTTATTTCCTCTTTCACCGTATGTAATCCAATCATTTTGTGTAACTCTTCATAAGAAGATTCACTTCTACTATCTCTATCCAACGTAAAGTCATCCAAACTATGATAATTGTACGCTTGTACTATATTTCTATTCAAGCACCACGGCTCAAACTGTTCATAAGCTCTAAGTACATCCGTTTGAGAAAACTCATTTCCAGGAAATTGTTTCATAAACTCCCCTGCTTGTCCTACAAATTCAGCATATTCTGACCCTTTGATTAATTCCTTCATATAAGAAACAGCCTTTTTTCGATCAGCTGTACCTTCTGTTAGCATAACAGGAAGAATATACCGATTTAGCTTTGGCAAAAGATAATACGAAAACCCTGGATTATCCATATTATAAGTAAATACAAAAAGACATTGTTTCTTATACTTCTTCACCAACGTCTCAATAAATTTACATACCATCTGATAATCTACTGGATCATACCCAAACTTCTCTGATAAATCAAACACAACCACACCACCATAATTATTTTCAATAATATCCTCTATATGATTGTTCTTACTATATAAATCTGGCTCCATTTCACTAATGATTTCCATTCGTCTCCCACTGATACGGTTTGCCTTTGCCAAAGAAGAAACTAATCCCTCCGTCATATCACAAGCTGCCTCAACACTCCTACTTGAAATAATATAATGAACCATATTACCTATAAACCCTGAATGGTTCACATGAGATTCTATATTAGAAAGTTCCTTTATAAAACTCTGATCATAGATTCCTTTTGCTATTCTCTTATTTTCAGATATAATCTTTTCCTGAAAATGAAAGCGCAATCCGTTAGGTTCATTTTTACCATGTTCACAAATAAATACCTTAGCAAATTCTATAAATCTATACCCTCCCTCATTGTAACCTCTTCTTTTCCCTTCTAAGAAGCAATCTAAGAATTGATACATAGTGATTTCATTAGGATTCGATTGTATCCTTATCTTCTTAAATGCATTCTTTATACCTTCTATAATATAGTCATAAACATTAGACAATACTTCTTTCTTTTCATCATAATAAAAAGCTGCTAATATACTATTTCCCGATTCTTCTCGATACGCAAAGAACCCCATACCATTCTTCACTGTCTGATACATATAACTATTCATTGCTCCTATGGAACCAGAGTAACCATACTCTCTAAGTTTAATCTTTGCGTTTTTCTCTAATTGTTCTACACTGGTGTTCATTATAAATTCATAATATCTCATACTTTATCCTCCCGTCACAATACAATCATATTATCCTTTCTTTAACGTATCAAACAAATATCTCTGATACAAATCTTCTCCTTCCTCTCCCGCAAAAGCAGTGGCATAAAATTAGCCAATGTTCTATGTAATGTGAAAAATTTTTTAAACTTCTCTTTTAACGCTTCTGAGATAATTTCCAAATTAAGAATGATGTCTAAGCGCTTCTCTTTTTCTGTAGGCATATCAAATTGGGGGGGGCTTCATACTTCTCCGAAAGCCT
>JAWXVF010000137.1:0-6752 GCA_044425555.1 Eubacteriales bacterium | reverse complement strand
ATAAGAAGTTAGAGGAACTATCATATGTGGTCTATATGAATGAGGATGAAGAAACTATACGAACACATGCATTGTTAACAGAAGATAACCAGTATTACATAGAAGAGGAACTCTATAATAAATCCTTTCAAATCTTATTAAAGCAAAAGGAACGAATCTTTAATGAGTTAGAAATTAGCAAGGAGTACAGGGATTCAATAGAGAAAGTTGCCTATAATAAGTATGATGATTCTAGTTATCGTGCTACGTACTATTTAGAGAAGGAAGATGTAAATATACAAACATTACAAGATGTATTTCCTAATATAGATTTTTCCAATGGTGCAGATATGCAATTAAGAAGTACTTCTTTTAATAGTGATGAAAAGTATCTAAATATTTATTTTTATGTAAAAGATAAAGAGAATACAAGACTAAATATGCAACAAATTTATACATTTGAATAAAGAGGACAAATGATTCATTCAATGAAGGAGAAGAATAGTATGATAAGAAAGTGGTTAATAGCAATAAGAATAGTAACATTAATCGTGTTAGTAGTCTTTCTATATGCAGGAAATGAATATAGAAAAGAAGAAAAGAGAATGGCAACACCTCCCTATTTCACAGAGAGTAAGATCACTATAAGTGAATTTTCTGTACTGTATAATCGTTATAAAGTTGATTATGAACCAGAAGTAGATATGTTTAGCGAGTCTACTTATATGCAATCATTGAATCATATGCACTGGCCAGATTATACCTATTATGAAATACAGCCAACAGAGGCAAGTGAGAAAATAGTAACAGTATTGAATTATCTCTTGTTCGTGGAAAGAGATGAAAAAGGACATTACGCTATAGATTATGCAGAAGAATGTGGGTTTTCTTATGAGAATCCCATTACGACTCAGTGGATTGTAACTTGCCCAGTAGAAGCACTTAAACTAGCAAGTATGGTGAGACCAGTATGGAGAGTCTTTGATGATGATTTTTTAGATTTGTACTATGAAGAAGCATTAGAGAATATGGAGAAGAACTAGAAGTGTAAGGAAGAACGATTCATTGAGTAAGAATAGGGAAAGGGACAAGTCATGCAATTAACCGTTACATTTAGGAATAAGCAGAAAAAGGAATCATTTGATATCATAGTAAATGAACAACAAACAATAAGAAATACCATAGAGATTATAGGGACTTCTGGAATAGTAGACCCTAGGAACTTGCCAATTCATACAGTACAATCTATGAGAACTAAGAGCTATTTAGATTGTGAATTATCTTATGAAGAACAAGGAATATATTATGGTGATATTTTAGAGATTAAGTGCAAAGGAGAATAGAATGGAACGAATTAAGAGATCAGAATTAGTAGCACAAGATCAATATGATTATAAATGGATAGCATATCCCCACAATAATTTATTGCCACTTACTATTACACAAGAGGAAGAAGAGTTAGAGCTATGCTATGAGGTGATTGGAACCAGTATGGAGCGAATTAAGGAAGAAGATCCTATGATACAATATCTAGTGTTAAGTGCCATTGGAGATTTAGAAGAGTTAGCCAAAACCCATAACATATCTTTGGAACCAAGTAACCTATATTATGATGCACATTGTAATGTACGAGTGAAGAAGCGTGACCAGTATAAAAAGGGCACTACCATGAATAAAGAAGAATTATTGATACAATATAAGTCGATTGTGGGAAGTTGTCTAGAACATGAGTATAGTTATCTAGATATTTTATTAGGTGGTACAACCCTATTGAAGAAAGAGGAAAGGGGGAATGAAATCTTTCAAATGGATACCATAGAACAAGTACAAAGGTATTGTAGAGAATTATATGAGAAGACGAAGAAGGAAAGAGAAGAAAATGAAATTATATTACCAGTGAAGAAGGTAAAAAGAAATCAAGTAATTATGATAATCTTAGCAATACTTACCATATGTAATATGCTAGTGCTTACTTATTATACAACGGTGACTGCTCCGTATAATAAAGCTGTGATTGCATTGAATAATTCCTTTATGGAATCAGATTATATATCTTGTATAGATGCTATGGAGAGAATTAAGATAGAGAAGATGGATTCTTATCAAAAGTATATGTTAGCAACTGCCTATGTGCGAAGTGAGAATCTATCCCAGAAACAAAAAGATAATATAGTAACATCCATTACATTAAGGAGCAATGAAAGTAACAAAGAATATTGGATACATATTGGTAGAAATCACATTGATCTAGCCATTGATCTAGCGTTAGACATACTAGATAATCAACTATTATTATACGCTTATATGAAAGAAAAAGAGAATCTACTCAATCATCAATCCTTATCGGGAACAGAAAAATCAGAGCAAATAGAAGCTGTTGAGGCAAAGATGAAACCATTATTGGAGGAATATACATTTGAAGAAGAATAATAGTACAGCTACAAAGACTTTACATAGATTAAGTGTTTTTAAAATGGCATCAAAAGATGCAGAGGTGATAGTAGAGGGGTTAAGAAATGAATATTTGATAGAGGGTGATACATTGTATGTGAAAAGACATACAAAGTCTTCTGTATTATATATGAAAAATGAAGTCTTCCAAGGAGAGCAATATACCATAGAGGATGGACTTGTGATGCAAGAAGGAGCGTGTGAGATTACCTTTTATGAACACAATATGATAGTGGTATTAAGAGAGGGAACCATCATAAGTGGTATGGAATTACGCAGTCAAGAAGTTCCATTTGAAGAGTACCCTAGATATAAGAGATCTCCAAGAATTATTAAGAAAGTGCTTGCCAAAAAGATTAAATTAGAACTTCCAACTCCATTAACAGAAGAGAAAAAAGGGGGATTAGTACAATTAATTCTCCCACCACTTATTATGCTTACTATTACCATTGCCATTAGCATTCTTATGGATAGAGGTCTCTTTGTCATTATGTCTATAGCAGGTACAGTAATGGCATTGATTACCTCTATTGTTAAGTATGTAGAAGGCAAAAAAGATTTTGCACAGCAAAAGAAGGTAAGAAAGGAAACATATGAAGCATATCTACTAAGAAAAAGAAAAGAAATCTATGAAGCATATGAATTAGAAAAAGAGGCCTATACTTATCATGTTCCCACATCATGGATGATTCAAGAGATGATACAGCACTATAGTGAACGAATCTATGAACGCAATCAAAATGATGAGGATTTCTTAAAAGTATCTTTGGGGACTAGTCTAAGTAAGACTGGTCTGATGATTGAGTATGCACAAAAAGAGATGATAACAGAACAAGATGAACTAGAGTTAGAAGCGAATCAGTTAGTAAGAGAGTATAGCACCATAGAAAAACCAGTTATAGTGGATCTAAAGAAAGCACATTTGGGATTAGTGGGTGAGAAAAATGTGATACATGATGAAATCAAGCGAATTTTATTACAAGTAACATTCTTTCAAAGTTATCATGATGTAGAATGTATCGTCATTTATGATAATCAATATGCATCCCAATTTGCTTGGCTAAAATGGTATCCTCATATGAAGTTACACAGTATGAATTGTATTGGTTTAATTAATACAGAAGGAAAGAGAGATCAGATACTTGGTAGCATTCATCAGATTTTAAAGGAGAGAAAACAGAGAGAAGAAGAGAGTAAGAAAGAGGGCAAATTTTCCCCTCATTATCTATTTATCATAGATGAACCAAAATGGATTATGGATCACTCTATTATGGAGTATCTTGATAGGGAAGGTAGCAATATTGGATTTTCCATGATTTATACTTCACAGATTCGTGCTAACCTACCAGAGAAAATAGAGACCATAGCAATTCTAGAGAATTCCAATGATGCCATATTATTAATGGAAGAAAGAGTGGAGAGAAATGTTAGATTTCAATTACAAAGTATAGAAGGGATTGAGTGGGAGTGGAATGCAAGAAATTTAGGAGTGCTAGAGCATATGCAAGGAATTAGTACACAGATTCCAACAACATTAACCTTCTTTCAATTATATCAGATTAAGAAGCCCGCAGAACTAAATATAGGTAGAAGATGGAAGGAAAATGATTCATCCAAATCTCTTGCAGTACCTTTAGGTGCAAGAGCAGAACAAGATTATGTGAATTTGAATCTACATGAAAAATCTCATGGGCCACATGGATTAGTAGCGGGAACTACAGGTTCAGGGAAGTCAGAGATTATCCAAAGTTATATTTTATCATTAGCTGTTAATTTTAGTCCTTATGAAGTAGCCTTTCTTCTAATTGATTATAAAGGTGGTGGAATGGCGAGTCTATTTGAATCGTTGCCTCACTTATTAGGAACCATTACGAATCTAGATGGAGCACAGAGTATGCGAGCAATGGCATCTATTAAAAGTGAATTATTACGTAGACAGAACTTATTTAATGAATGTGGAGTAAATCACATTAATAGTTATAATCATCTCTTTAAACAAGGAGAAGCCAAGGAACCACTACCACATTTATTTATTATTAGCGATGAATTCGCGGAATTAAAGAAAGAACAGCCAGAATTTATGACGGAATTAGTATCAGCTGCTAGAATTGGGAGAAGTTTAGGGGTACATTTAATCTTGGCAACGCAAAAGCCAACAGGCGTAGTAGACGATCAGATTTGGTCTAATTCTAAGTTTAAATTAGCCCTTAAAGTACAAGATGAATCCGATAGTAAGGAAATATTAAAAACACCTGATGCCGCTAGTATTACTTTACCAGGACGTGCCTACTTACAAGTAGGGAATAATGAAATCTATGAATTATTCCAATCGGCATGGAGTGGTGCAAGTTATAGTGATGAAGTAGAAGGGGAAAAGATTGATAATAGAGTATTTCTAGTGAATGAATTAGGACAAGGGGATTTATTGAATCAAGACTTAAATGATCAACCAGAACATGGAAAAACTCTTCATACACAATTAGATGCAGTAGTACATTATGTGAAAGAATATTATGCCACAAACGAACATATAGCGATTCAACCACCGTGGTTACCACCTCTCGCAGAAATAATTGCTTCACCAGAAGAAGGACGATTAGTAGAGCGAGGAATTCCTAATACTATTATGGAAATAGGAATCATAGATATACCAGAGAAACAAGCACAAGAAGTATATAGTATAAACTTGGCAAAAGATGGTAACGTGATAATAGTTGCTTCAGGAGGATATGGGAAAACTTGCTTTCTAACTACATGTGCATTATCACTTGCGAAGAAAAACCATGTAAAAGATCTTCAATTCTATCTAATAGATTTTGGAAATAGTGGTCTAATTCCATTGAATAGATTACACCATACAGCTGATTATATAACCTTTGACGATACGGAGAAGTTGTATAAGTTAATGAAATTAATGGGACAAGAAGTGACCAATCGTAAGAAATTGTTAGCAAAAGAAATGGTGCAAAACTTTGAAGTCTATAACCAAGTGTCCGATGATTCTTTGCGAGCTATTGTGTTGTTAATGGATAATTGTGATGTAATCAAAGAATTAGGTTATGAAGTAGAAGAATTTTTCCAAAAGTTATCAAGAGATGGGGTGGGTCTAGGAATCTATGTAATTGCCACAGTTACAAGAACAAATGCCATTAAGTATGCAACCTTTAATAACTTTAAGAATAAAATAGCAGGATATTTAATTGATGAATCAGAACGAAATATGATAATCGGTAAGTGTAAGTATGGACAAAGTGAAATTAGAGGTAGAGTGTTTATAAAATATGAGAAGAATCCATCTATGATGCAATTATACACTTCCGTAACGTACAAAGATGAAATGGATTATAATGGAAATCTTGAACAGGAAATTAATAAAATAAATGAATATTACAAAGAAGAGAAAGCAGAACGGATTCCAATTCTACCAGAAACATTCTTGTATGAAGAATATTGTAATTATCCAAAATCCACTCAGTCTATTTTAGTAGGGCTTGATAAGGAATCGGTTGTATTAGTGGGATTTGAAAGAGAAAATAATCCATTTGTAATAATAGGGGATACCGCTAGAGGAAAAACCAATGTATTAAAGGTAATATTAGATCAAATAGTGGGACGTGGAACAGTCTATTTATTCGATTCTGCAAATCTAGAATTATATGCATACAAGATGAGTGAGCATCTTACGTATCTTGAACAACCTGAACAAGTAAGTGGATTTGTAGAAGAATTAGAGTTAGAAGTGACTAGTCGAATCAGCACTATTAGAGAGCAATTGTCGAAAGATCCTAGTTGTAGCACAAAAGAATTAGCAAAGCAATTCAAGGAGGTTTATGTAATAGTAGATGATTGGGACTACTTTATAGAACAAACAAAACAACATAGTGCAAAACTTGCCCCGTTATTAAACCAGGCTAAGGAAGTGGGGATAACATTTATCATTACAGTACATACAAGTAAGTTGAAGGGATTTGATGAGATTAGTAAGTTTGCTAAAAATACAACAGAAGGGATTCTATTAAGCAGCCCAGGAGCGTTAACTATCTTTACCGGAGTAGCAACGAAGGAAATGCCTGAATTCAAGGAAGGATTGTTATTCCATAAGGGAAGTTATAGAAAGATACGCTTGCCAAGATATGAAGAAGAAAAGGAGTAGGAGGAAACTTTTTATCCAATATTTGTGCATAAGTATGACAAAGTATTACAAGGAGGTTCCAGCATATGGCAAGAAATGAAGAGCAAGAAAAAAAGAAAGTATCAAGGAAACACAACATGAGAAAACAAACAAAAAGGATGCTAATAGGAGGAATGATTATGGCAAGTCT
>JAWXVF010000136.1:0-6781 GCA_044425555.1 Eubacteriales bacterium | reverse complement strand
AATGAAAATACTGTTTTCATATTCACGAATACTTGCTGTGCTATTTACAAAAGATAGCTGAAATTTAATGGAGCTATCAAAGTAGTTGAGAAAATCACACCACCCATCAAAGATAGCTGTCTTATCCTCATTTTGAGCAATCTGATAGTTAATATCTGAAAATTGCAATGTCTTAGTATATAAGGTATCTGTCACACGACAAATCCCATCTGTAAACATTCTGTCAAATGGAATAGAGTCTTGTGCTGACTTCACACCTTTAGGCTTATTTCTTGCTCGTTCTAGTGCTTGATTTAGATGTTTTTGTTCTACACGAGTTAGTTTGCGTTTTTTGTTGTTTGACAATTTCTGTTACCTCCTTATCTAGTTTGTCTTGTCTTTCTAAAATGTTATAGAAATTATCCGTCATGTAAGGTCGCTTTTTAGGGTTTGCAAATCTTACATTGTAATAGTTTTTAAGGATAACTTCCAAGGGTTGGTTGTGCTTTTCATACATTGCAAACATGAACATAGGGAACATGACAAACATCATTAGTAGAACTGCTGAACTTGTACCTACAAAGTCTTTTGTAAGAAAAAAGACTGGTACTCCTACTACACCTGCAATAGAAAAGCATATAAGTTGTCGTTTCGTAAGGTTAAACATAACCTTTGTTTTGACATTAGATAAATCTTTCGGAATTGGCACATAAGCCATTGTTTACACCTCCTTAATGTGCTGAAAAAATTGTTTTCGAGAGTGTTCCAGTCTTGAAAAGTGCAAAGCAAAGTAAGACTGTATAACCTACACAAGTCCATATAGCAGCAAATGGTTCACCACTAATTACAATAGACTGCACGAGAACAGCATAGATACCAATACATACCATAATGAGGAATGCTTGGAATGCTAGTGCAAGCATAGATTTAATATAATTTTGTCCGATATTCCATTCTTTGCAAGTCATAGTAGCCAGTGGAATTGGAGCAAGAGAAGTCATAAGATAAATTTCAATCATACGACCATACACAATAATGAAAATGCAAATAGTCAAAATGTTCATACAAAAACCAATTAAGAAACTTTGTAAATACAAGCCGAGTAAAGCACCTATATTCATAGCTTCTAAAGAAGTTCTAAAGGTATCTAAATTATCTACACTAACACTGGTATCGGTGATAATTACTCCTGCTGCACTATTAACCACACTTTGTGATACATCAAATATTCCCATTACTATCGGGAATGTATTGGTCACAATCGTAACTGCAATAAAGGTTTTCATAATCCACTTGAAAATATCAGACGGTGGAAAGTCGTTTAAATTATTTCTGTCGATAATCATTTGTATAAGCTCGTAGGTCATAACAAATGTTAAAATTAGTCCGGCAATAGGCATGATAACGGAATTCGATAAGTTTTGGATCAAGGAAAAGACACCACTGTTCCATGCCGATGGTGTCATTCCTACTTGACTTGCTACACTGCTAACTTCAGCATTTATTGTATCGAACATCCCCTCAACATTACCCATAATGCCGTCAATGAGTAGCGTTTGCATCCACTCATTGATTGCTTCTAGGATTGAGTCCATATAGTCCTACCTTAAAATAATGTGCTTAAAATTGGTACAAGTGTTGTGCCGATAAGTGCTACGCCACCACCAGCCATGAGTTGTTTCATACCTTGTGACTTTGCACCGGGATTATCATTACCATAACCTTCTAGTAAGTTGATAACTCCCCAAATACCAAGACCTGCACCAAGTGCGATAACTAATGTTTGTAATACTGTAACTGCTTGTGTAAAAAATGCCATAATTTTTTTCCTCCATAATTTTGTTTGTTTTTAGTTGTTTGTATAAAAGTTTGTATTAAAAAAGCTACTATCCGTAGACAGTAGCGAGTTACCTAACACATAGGCATCACCTCCTTTTTGGAATAGAAATAGATGCTTTCTATTTGTTGAAGATTGTCGTATAATGGGAATAATTAAACAAGAAAAGAGGTTGTTATATTGCCCATTGCAAAAGAATTCACGACAATTCAGGATCGAATTAAGATTCTTGAAAACAGAAATCTTAAATTTAGGAATAAAGAAAAAGCAGTAAAAATCCTTCAAAAATACAATTATTTTGATGTTATTAATGGATTTGAAAGTATTCTTTTGAAAAAGAATACAAAGAACAAAGAATTTGAAAATGTGTATTTTGAAGATTTTTATGATTTATATAAATTTGACTTAGCTTTAAAGAAGCATACCTTTTTTTTCATATTAGACGTAGAATCTAGAATGAGAACATCTATTTCTTACCATTTTACGAAGGAAAATTGTGCCACCATAGCGGATACTCTAAATTATTTGGATCCATTATATTATCAAGCGCCATGTTCATCGAATAAGCATTTAACAAATGTATTTACAAATTTTGAATTGTTTAGAAAGCAGCAGGTCAATAATAAAGGTAGGGTAGTTAAAAAGGCATATATTGATGCGTTGAAAAATGAAGTGAATTATATAAAACAATATAATGATCCACCTTTTTGGGTTACAATAAAAAAAGTACCATTTGGAACATTGTATTACATCTATTTATTCTTGACACAAAAAGTACAAGAGGAAGTGCTAAATGATTTTGAGTTTGATATAAATGATAATAATGCATTTCAACAAGCAGTTTTTATCTTAAAAGAGATGAGAAATCAATGTGCTCATTTGGAGTTGGTAACACGCTTTCGGTTAAAACGAGTGAAAACAATGAATTATTTCAATGAGATAACTAAATTATCAAACTTAACTCAAACAGAAATCTATTATATTGATGTAATGAAAATTTTTAAACAGTTTGGAAGTATAACGAGAATTAAATTAACTATATTTTCATTTTATATAAAAATGGTACTAAAAGGGCGTAAGCATATTGCAGATACCATATTAGGTAAAATGGGTAGAAAAAATATTTTTGACTGGCTTAAACTGTAATATTTCACAAAAATCTATATGTATAGGAAAAAAATTATATTTTCTGTTGCATATTTTGTATTCTGTTGTATAATAATAGTACGGTAAAGCTAGACATTGCGATCTAGTAGCCATGCATTTGGCGTAAAAGCACTCTTTCAAAGGGTGCTTTTATTTTTTTGCTTAATCTAATTCTACATATCGTAACTCTCGTACACATCATTAGCTCTTAATTTCAACTTTGTTGATAAAAACTTCTCTATATCAAAGGTATTCCTCTTATCAAAATCTGATAAATACTTGTAATTTGGGTGTTTGGTAATATCGTATTTGTTGCTAAGGAATGGTCGTACACCTCTAAGCTGAAGAACGCATTTTCCACCATCCATAACAGCCAGTTCGTCCATACTCATTAGCTCTTTACCAAGTTTCTGATAATTTAGTCCATAACTTCGTTGCGTACCTCTTGTATCAGAAGTGTTGTAGCTATCAATAGTTTCTTTTCCCATTGTTTCGGTTAAATCTTTGAGTGTTGTTTTTTCCTTACCACCTAAGAAAACCATGCTATCATGAGGTAAGCTTCCGCTTATCCTTTTACAGGACTTGCTTCCACTCCCTCCCAAACCGCACGTACACCTCTCGATGTATACGGCTTTCCACTTACTATATTTGTGGATGTTCTGAATGAATCTTATTATGGCATTTGGGGCATACAACCAAGGTTTTTCTTCTCTTTTTTTTCATAAGAAGAATCCATTCGTCAGTACCCTTTAAATCCTTAAGTTTTTTCACTTGATGAATTTCAAGATTTCTGCAATCAGCATTACATAATTCGCAAGTATGTCGCTCAACCCTTTGTTTTAAGGTGTTGGTCTTTGTATATTTGGAGTATTGAGGAAGTTCATTTACATTATCAAACTTCGTAGCTTTCTCCTTACGTTTAAACCCATCCTTGTAGTAAGTTGTTGACTTCTTTCCATTCTTTGTATCATAGAATACTGTGAATAAATCGCCTTTCATATATCTGCGTTTAATCTCATTCACATTTGTTTTGTACTTGCAAGCATATGTTTTGTACATACTATATTTCATTACATTTGCAAATCTGCCTATTTTATACGCATTATTTGCAATGGAGTAGTAGTTATATAGTCCTCGAACTTCTGCATTATACTTTGCTAATATTTCAATATCACTTGTATTCACAAGTTTGCCCCTATGTAGGGCAACAAACCTTTCTTTGCCGTTTTCATTGATTTTAATTTTAATCGCTTTGTATTCTACCAGTTTATTTACCCATTTCTCTCTTGGTACGAGAAGTTTAACAACTCCCGTCTGACATCTTTGCACCTTTCCATTGGCTGTTTTCTTTAGGTTTTGGCTTCTTGATACAGTAATGTCATATCCTAAAAATCTTGCTCTATCTCCAGTATGCGTAACCTTTGTTTTCTTGTCTGACATTTCTAGATTTAGTGACTCTTTTAAGAAGGCTCCAATATCTCGCTTAATTTTTTCAGCATCTGCCTTACTTCCGATAACTCCTATTAAAAAGTCATCAGCATACCTCACATACTGAATACGTTTATAGTTCTCATCTTTAGGCACTGTAGGAGTAGTAGCCTTTTGTACACGTTCCAGCTTTTTTAGATTTCTACATCTTATTTTTCTCTCCTCGGCTGTCAATGTACTCCACATTTCTTTCCCTTTTTTTCGGTATTTGTATGCCTTGTCAACATTACGTTTATATTCAGTAGCAAAACGTTTTTTCTTTGCTTCTGTGTTATATTCGATTGCATACTTTTCCATATATTTATCCAATTCATTAAGATAAACATTACATAATACGGGACTTACACCTGACCCCTGCGGAACGCCACTATACGTTTTACCATATGTCCACTGCTCCATATATCCTGCTTTGAAGAACTTCCATATCAATTGAATAAATGCTTCATCTTCAATTCTTCTTTTCAGAATATTAATGATTATGTGATGGTCGAAACTATCAAAGCACGCTTGTATATCGCCTTCTACAAACCAGTTTGCACCTGTAAAGGTTTTCTGTGTTTGCATTAGTGCTGTTTGACAACTTCTGTTAGGTCTAAAACCGTGGGATTTGTTGCTGAATACTGGTTCATAAATACTTTCTAAAATCATTTTTACGACTTCCTGCACGAGTTTGTCATTTGCCGATTGGATTCCCAATGGTCTTTTTTTATTACTGTTTTTCTTAGTAATATATACTCTTTTTGCAGGCTTAGGTTGGTAACTTCGGTCTTTTAGGGAAGCTATTATTCCCTCAATTCTCTCGTTACTCATGCCATCAATTGAAGTTCCATCTGCTCCGGCAGTCATACTGCCAGTGTTCGCATATATGTTTTTATATGCGAGCCAATAGAACTCTGGATTATATAGATTTCTATATAATCTCTGAAATTTGTAAGTTTCATCCTTTGACTTTTCCGTCAAATTACTTAATACTTCAATTGGATTTCTCAATGCCTCTCGCACCGTCCTTTCTTTTAGTATTAGTGAGTAAGCTGCTCCCCTTCGCCATGTGAACGTCATTAACGTCTCGGACTACTACGAGAGCTGTGTGACCATGCTTGTTACCAAGTTTAGGTCATCCCCAGTTAGTATAAATAAAATTAGCTTTTAATATTGTCGGCATCGACTTTCGTCATTTTTCCACTGTCTTGTGGTTGCTATCCTGTGAGTATCACTTGATTCCACAACTGCGAAATGCAATCAACACAGAATGCATACGTTTCAATCCTTTTCGTATGCGGGGCACGGATTCCCCCACTCTGACTATCGTTTAAGCAGTTTAGCTTTATACCTCATATATTAATTTTTATTCTTGACCAATTGGATACTTAGGATTAGTCTCCAATTGTTCATGCTCTTAAAGAGCAACAACATGCTACACTCCCCTTCAGGTTTCCCATCTCGGATAAGTTGTAGAATAATAGGTTGTGACGTGTGTCACATGATACTTCTTCCTACCGCTTGCTAAAGGCGGAATTTTATATATACCACGTCGCCAATTTCTTATGCGCTGGCGACTTCTGGGCGCACGCAGTTACCGATTATGGTGTCACTATTGTCCTTATACAAGGCTTTAAGCTGTGATTGAGCTTGCAATACAAGGCAAGCTGAAATTTCACGAGAACGAATAGTCGCCATAAGTTTTTCTAAGTTTGGTATCTGTCCAATGTTGGCACACTCATCAATCAAGCAACGTACATGAATAGGAAGTCTACCACCATATACATCATCTGCTTTATCACAAAGAAGATTGAATAGTTGGGTATAGCACATGGACACTAGAAAGTTGAACGTAGCATCGGTATCACTAATGATGATAAAGAGTGCTGTTTTTTCATCACCTAATTTATCTAGTTCTAGTTCATCATAAGCTGTTACATCTCGTAATTCTTTTATATCAAAGGGGGCAAGCCTTGCACCACATGAAATAAGAATTGACTTCGCTGTTTTTCCTGCTGCAAGTTTATATTTTTTATATTGCCTTACAGCAAAGTGTTGTGATGATTTTTCTTCAAGTTTTTCAAACATTAAATCTACTGGGTTTTTAAAGTCCTCATCATCTTCTCGAACTTCACTTGCATTGATAAATTCAATCAAGGTATTGAAGTTTTGTTCTTCTTTTGGAGCTTCGTACCAAATATAACCGATTAAAGCTGTGTACAATAGTGTTTCTGCTTTTGTCCAAAATTCATCGCCACCTTTTTGTTCTCCTTGCGTATTTTTCATTAAAGTAGTTACCAACTTTAAAATATCTTTTTCACTTCGGATATAGGCAAAAGGGTTATAGTGCAT
>JAWXVF010000135.1:0-6831 GCA_044425555.1 Eubacteriales bacterium | reverse complement strand
TGATAAGATAGGCTCCAATCTTAATACAATAACTTCTATCCGGATCAGGTAATTCTTCTGGTATTGGTTCGTTTGGATAATATAATTCATATTTTTCATTGGGGTACATCTGTGATGGATGTTCTGAAGACACCTTTTCTTTCTTTTCTAAATTGTTCTGATTTATTTCAAAAAAATAGTAGCAGTTTTTGCTGATATATTATATTGTTAAGTTCTCAAGCAAAACAATCAAACATACAACAAACCCTACTACTATGCATATATTATCACGTTATCTTAAAACTAACAATTACATTTTTTATAATATCTCTACTCGGTCATAAATGCTTGTCTGCCTAATTGCTCTTTTTTGATTTCTCAAAATATGTTACTTCACTAAAACATTGTATCTCATCCTTAATTATGGTATAATTTTAAAGATTTTAATTACTAAATTTTTCAGAAGCGAGGACTTTATTTGAATCACTTATTAGAATACCCATTTACACCCGAATTAATCTTAAAGAAAAAGAAATCCATTAAAAAACATTTACTTAGCTTGGACAAGACATATACCCATAAAAATGTGGCCATTTTAGGTGGTTCCACAACCCATGACATTGCCATTTGTTTAGAGTTATTCTTACTAAATCAGGGCATACAACCAATCTTCTACGAATCAGAATATGCTAGATTCTATGAAGACGCTGTATTTGAAAATAAGGATTTAATTGCATTCAAACCTGATATCATTTACATCCATACAACGAATCGTAATCTATCTGCTTATCCACACTTGCAAGATAACGCAACTGATGTAGAACAATTGTTAACATCTGAATATACAAGATTCACACAAGTTTGGTACTCTTTACGAGACACTTACCAGTGTCCTATTATACAAAATAACTTCGAATACCCTTATTATAGAATTATGGGGAACAAAGATGCAAGCGATATCCACGGTAAGACGAATTATATTACTAGATTGAATCTAAAGTTCTATGAATACGCACAAGAACATACTGGTTTCTATATTAATGATATTAATTATCTGTCAGCAGATTACGGACTCGAAAAATGGTCTAATCCCTTCTACTGGCACATGTACAAATATGCTTTATCAATGCAAGCAATCCCAAGTCTAGCATTTAGTGTTAGCAATCTTATCAAATCAATCTTTGGCAAAAATAAGAAAGCATTTGCCCTAGATCTTGATAATACACTGTGGGGAGGCATAATTGGTGATGATGGCGTTAATAATATTGCTATTGGACCTGAGCATTCACAAGGACAAGTATACTCTGAATTCCAATCGTATCTTAAAGAATGTTCCGAGCTTGGAATTATTCTAAATGTAGTATCGAAAAACGAGCACGAGAATGCTATTGCCGGATTATCTCATGAATATTCACTGATTCAACCTACTGATTGCATTTCCATTAAAGCAAATTGGAATCCTAAGAATCATAATCTACAAGAGATTATACAAGAAGTAGACTTAACGGAGGAATCCTTTGTATTCGTAGATGATAACCCTGCCGAACGTGAGATTATTAGACAAAACCTTCCCGGTGTCTCAGTTCCAGAACTTACCCAACCAGAACATTATATTCGAACAATTGACCGTTCTGGATATTTCGAAGTTACTACATTATCTAACGAAGATTTTCAGCGCAATACCATGTATCAGAACAATAAAAAAAGGCGTGAAATACAGAATTCATTCGTTGATTACAATGATTACTTACGTTCTCTTAACATGACAGCCGTTATTAAACCTTTCGAAGAAGAATACTTATCACGAATTGCACAGCTCACTAATAAAAGCAACCAATTCAATCTTACGACCAAACGCTTTACAAGAGATGAGATTGAATCAGAAGCAAATGATACGAATAAAATCACTCTATATGGCAAACTTGCTGATAAATTCGGCGATAACGGGGTTGTAAGTGTGGTAATTGGTGAGCAAATTGATAATACACTCCACTTGAACTTATGGCTTATGAGTTGCCGCGTCTTAAAGCGTAATATGGAATTTGCAATGATGGATACCGTAATTGCACATTGTATCCAAAGAGGCATTACAAAAATTGTCGGTTACTATTACAAAACAGCTAAGAATAAAATGGTAGCCAATTTCTATGAGCTACAGGAATTTAAGCGAATTAGCCTAGATGACACGACAATTCTATATGGGAATATCAAATTAATCTAGACACTACAAATAAAAATACTGTCATTACAGTACAACAATAACAACACTTTAAGGAGTATAAATTATGAATCGAGCAGAAATATTAGAAGCCATTAACAAAGTATTTTGGGATGTTTTCGACGATGAAGACCTTGTCATTATAGAGACAACCACTGCAGAAGACATCGAAGACTGGGATAGCCTTGAACACATCAATCTTATTGTGGCAATTGAAGATCAATTTCAGATGAAATTCACAATGGGCGAAGTAACTGGAATGAAGAATGTTGGCGAAATGATTTCCATTATTGCTGAAAGAATCTAGCCTATGAACGAATATCGATACGAAGACCTATCACTGGGACATACAGAACATTATCAAACTACGATTACAGAAGATCTAGTTACGAAATTCAAAGAATTATCAGGAGACTTAAACCCACTACACACGAATGACTCTTACGCCAAACTAAAAGGGAATCAAGGTCGCGTAGTCTATGGTATGTTGACTGCATCCTTTCTTTCCACATTTGCAGGTATGTACTTACCTGGTAAATATAGCCTGATTCATAGTGTTGATGTAAAGTTCCTAAAACCTCTCTATGTAGATATTGACACTCCCCTTACAATTACTGGGGAAGTCGTACGCAAAGACGACTTATTCAAACTACTAACCTTAAAAGTAACTATGGTAACAGATTCTGGTATCAAAGTATGTAAAGCAACCATGAAAGTAGGTGTGTTAAGTGAGTGAGACAACGAATATTATATTAATTACTGGTGCTTCCTCTAATGTTGGAACTGATTTCATTAGTCGTAACATTGATCAATATACCACTATTATTGCACAGTATCGTACCATGAATCCAACCCTTACCAAACTTTCACAAAATCACCCAAATCGCATTATCCTAAAGCAATGTGATTTCGCTGATTTAGAAGCCACACAACAATTTGCAGATTCAATCATTACAGATGGTATCATACCGACACACTTTCTTCATCTTCCATCAATTCCTTTTGCAAGCGTTAAGTACGCCAAAACGAATTGGACAATGTTTGAAGACGAATTATCAGTGTCACTACGTTCCGCAATGATTCTCTCTCAAGTATTACTATCTAAAATGGCAAAATCAAAATACGGAAAAATTGTATTCATGCTTACTTCATTTGTAACGAACCAACCTGCAACTAAGTACGCTGTTCCTTATACAACATCTAAATATGCATTACTTGGACTTATGAAGTGCCTTGCTTCTGAATATGCAGATAAGCATATCTGTATAAACGCTGTATCACCTGCGTTGATGGAAACTGCTTTTCTCGAGAATACGCCTCAATTAGTCGTAGATCTTAATGCACAAGCAAGTCCAATCAAACGTAATTTGCAAACCATTGATGTATTGCCAAGTATCGAGTTCTTATTATCAAGGGAGTCAGATTGCATTACAGGTCAAAACCTACCAATTACAGGAGGAATTTAATGTGAGCCTTATTTCACTCTCATATTTTGTATTTATTACACTATTAGCAGCTATTTACTATCTTACCCCACTACAATATCGTTGGGGTATTCTTTGCGTTGGTAGTATTTTCTTCTACCTGCAGTTATCAACTCCTCTATTGCTACTATGTACACTTTTTATGATTGGAGTTGCTTATATTGCTACAAATTATTTGATACACACCAAACATTGTATTCCAATTGCAATTACACTAGAATTAATCATTTGGGGGATATTCCAAACCAATACATTCTTCGTAATTAACAGCAATAGAATTCTAAGACTAATTGGTTCTGATGTTGCCATTCAACTGCCTAATTGGGTAGCTCCACTTGGAATCTCTTACTTCACCTTACTCCTAGTCGGTTATATCCTAGACGTGTCATGGGGGAAATCAACCGCTGAAAAGAATCCCTTTAAGTTACTCTTATTTACTACATTCTTTCCACAAACGGTAACTGGTCCTATCACTAGATACGATGCCATGAGTAATCAATTATTTATGGGACAGCGTTTTAATTACTTAAGTATTACATTCGGTGTACAGCGCATTATCTGGGGACTATTTAAGAAACTTGTAATTGCAGAACGCTTAAATGGTATTGTTACATTTATCTACTCAACTTACGAAACACTCCCAGGCTTCGTACTCCTTCTTGGAATGTTCGCCTATACCTTACAGATGTACATGGATTTCTCAGCCTCTATGGATATTGTAATCGGAACAGGTCAACTCTTTGGCATCACATTACCTGAAAACTTTCAGACACCATTCTTCTCTAAAAATCTTTCCGAACTATGGAGAAGATGGCATATGACACTTGGATTCTGGGTTAAAGATTATTTATTATATCCCACCCTAAAATCAAATACGTTACGAAAACTCGCGAAATATACAAAGAAAAAATTCAATAAACAAATTGGCAAACAAATTCCAACGTACCTTGGAATGCTTGTTACATGGTCATTTGTAGGATTCTGGCACGGTGGATCATGGAAATTCATCTTTGGATCAGGACTCTTTTTCTTCTGTATGATTGTAGGTGGATTGTTACTTGAACCACTTTGGAATTTCATCATAAAATATTTGCAGATTAATACCAATTGTTTCTCCTATAGACTATATCAATCAACTCGTACTTTTGTATTATTTTCGGTCAGTATTGCTTTTGTTAGGGCTTCGAGTGCTAGGGAAGGACTTTTGATTTATTACCGTGTCATTACAGAATTCTTCTCTGGTTTACAATCATTTGATATGCTCAAACTCGTATACAACGAACACACTCTTAGTTTCGTTGACATTATTGAATTAATTGTTGATTACGGTGTTATATTGCTTATTTGTATTGCTGCGGTACTATTAATGGAGATTCTACAACAAAAATATTCAATCCGTGAATCCCTTGACCAACAGAATCTCCCATTTCGGTGGTGTATTTGGATTCTATTAATCTTTACAATTTTAATACTTGGACATTACGGTCCAGGGTACAGTGCTAGTGAATTCATCTATGGAGGATTTTAAATTGAACAAACACCTATATCACAGACTCATAAGAAGTACCATCTTCCTCCTTCTGATCTTATTTCTCTTCCTTCATATTTCATATATCCTCCGCCCGCTCTCAATTGGACGCCAAAATTATATGGGACTTCACGTATCGGAACCTGTTGATGTGGTTGCCATTGGTAGCAGTGTTATGCTCATGTCTTACGCTCCACTCCTTGCTTGGGAGCAAGAAGGCATTGTCACCTATAACAATTCATGGCATGCACTGACAGCAGAATCAATTCTATATGCAACCAAAGAAGTCTACAAACACCAATCTCCTGAGGTATTAGTTATTGATCTCAAACCATTTCAATATGGCGATGGACTCCCTGGTAGTGAAGAAGCTGCTATCCGCAACTTTTCTGATTCGATTCCCTATTCATGGAATCGACTTGATTTTATCTTAGATGTTGTACCTGACCGGGTTGATGAAGCCGGTAATAAAAATCCACTTAATTACATCTTCGATATTGCTAAGTACCACTCTCGTTGGACATTAATTGGTGCATCTGCAGTACGTTCGTGGAATAATAGTACAAGATCCATCGCAAAAGGATTCAATTACAACACTAATATTGGAACAACAAATGGTTTTCTAGACCACAGCATGGTAACTACCGAGCATGTTCCTACTGAATATATGGTTGGAGTTTTCGAAGATTTTTTAGCATATTGTAAGACATTAGATTCAGAAATATTGTTCGTAGTAACTCCTTATAGCGAGCCACTTGAACATAGAGAATATTATAATTATTATGAAAGACGCATACTAGAATATGGATACAACTATATGCATATGAATGATTATCAAGACGAAATCAATATCAATTATGATACTGATTTCTATGACGGTGGACATCTGAATTTAGATGGTGCTATGAAATATACTGCATTTTTCTCGTCTTATTTAAAAGAAACGTATGATTTAATCAATAGAAAAGATGATCCAATTTATAGACAATGGCATGAAGATTATTCTATTTGGATTGCTGAGATTCGTACTATAAATAACAATTAAGGGGAAATTTATGAAAAAACAATATGATATCATTTTACTAAAAACATTCCGAAAACTACGATTAAACAAATTAATCTATCCAATTTTGAAACGGATTTATAAACACAGCCATTTCAATCATAATATTACTGTTACTAGTGCCATTGAATTATTGAAAGACTTTTCATGCAATGATGGCGGAACTTGCTATTGTAATAGAACTAATAATAAAGAATACGATTTAGACATTATAATACCTGTTTATAATGGGGAAGACTATCTAACAGAATGTATAGAATCAATTATTAAACAAAAGACTCATTATAAAATTCGCTTAATACTTATAAATGACGGTTCTACTGATAATACCGCACAAATATTGAATCAGTATAAAAACCATCCTAATATTTCAATTATAAACCAATCTAACACTGGTCATTCAGGTGCTCGAAATGCTGGTTTAGATTGCTTAAATAGTAAATATGTCATGTTTGTAGATGCCGATGATTTACTTAACGAATCTGCAATTGAACAACTATTAGATACTGCATTTCAAGAAAATGTGCAAATTGTAGGGGGCGCTTATGCTACCATCGAT
>JAWXVF010000134.1:0-6846 GCA_044425555.1 Eubacteriales bacterium | reverse complement strand
CTCCTTTACGTATTTTTCTTGTCAATTAATATCATAAAGAAAAACTGTATGTTTGGGAAGTGGAAATTTATTTTTCCCTTCCTTTTTTATTACTTTTGCCAACTATAATTTTACACTAACTCAACATTTTGCATATTACACCTCTCAAGTTGTTTGTTTGCCGCTATCGAGGATAATATGAAAGGAATTATTTGCTATAATGTTTTACTTGATTTCAAATTAACAAGCAATAATACAAATTGCACAAAATATAGAATCCCAAACAATTAATATTAGTGCAAATCGACATATTTTATATTTTTTTAATATTTATTTAAGATTTTGTTAAGGTTTTTGAATATTATTTTACCCTGAATTTTTAAGTTTCCACACTACCATTAGCAAGATTATTTTTGCTGCAAAAGAGAATGCTTGTGTACAACTCTAAACATCCTCTTTGCTTTTGCAACCTACTACTATCTTAACTTAGTGTCATTACTGCTCTTTGAAATCAATCAAACCATTTTTGTAGTCCTCAATAAATCGTTCCAAAGCCACTCCGATTATTACACTTTGGTTATGTATCTTACCAAAATACTTAATATAAATCTTGAATATCTCATCCGGAATTGTTAAATGTGAACTTTGCAACAAAATTACACTGTTACATCACTACTAAATCAGATATCACTTATTTACGAGGGCCTTACCGACGACGAAAATTGCACACAAAATGAAGCAAAAGCTTTCACAAAAATGATTTACATCTTAAAAAAACATCAATAATTAAAAAATCCCAGATAATTATAATATCTGGGATTTCTTCTATTATTTTACATATTTGCGTACAGCTGTTGATGTTGTACTGCTCTTGCTCATTCTGATTCTTTTTCCAATTTTGCAAATTCCTGCATTACCAAAAATTCAAAATCAATTAATTCTTCCTTTTCTAGTACAAACTTGTCGCTACTATTATCAGCAGCCCCAATCTCTAACCCAACCTTTATTCCTAATAGAAATTGCTGATATTGTAATTCTTCGCTCTGCAATCCTACCTTACAGCATAGAGCATTTGTATAATCATCTAATTTATCCATTTCACTTAGCGTTAAAATTTGATCAAAATACTCCCAATTTTCCTCAATCGTTTCATTTAAACTTTCAATTTCTGCATTTACAATATGCTTACCTTCTAATGGAACCAACTCACCACGAAACAACTTTCTCAACTTACTACTATTCATAACAATACCCTCCTTATTAAACACAATTTACAATTAACGTTACAATATATCTGTAGCCCTCCTTTATCTGTATTTTACATTTAGTTTATAAATATTACAAATCTCTGCATAAATTTTTTCATCCCCTTTTATATTTAATTTACTGTATAAAAAAAAGACCAATACACCAGATTTCTAGTGATTGATCTTTCACTTTCCAAAACTATTATTTTTTATTATTCAATATTTCTCTCAATTCTACTTCATCGCAATCAAACACACTAAATATCAATTCTTCATCCTCAGTTTGGTGATATAAATTAATAATATTTTGCTTTCTCTCCGCTTCCCTTCCTTCTTCTCTTCCTTCTTCTCTGCTATCTTGCAATCTTGTCATTAACACCATATATTCAGCCCTCCAATCTTGATTTTCCTTTATTCGCTTTACTCGTTCTTCTATCTTATGCACAAATTCATCTTCTAATTGTTCTCCATTTATATATCGTAAAAATGCTTGTATTTTTTGATTTTCCACACTTCTATATGCTTTTGCATTGAAATAAACTTTATGTGTTCCGTCTTCTAACTGCAATCCTTCCTCTTCCATACAAGTATTAACAAATTCATACTTCGGTAAACCTTTTTTAAAGGGATCGAATGTACAGATGAATACCACGTAACTCTCTTTTAAATCCTTATAGTATTCCCCTTTTTCAATAGCATTTAGATCAATCAGGGCTTGGTAATACCGACTTCTTCTTGGTAAATCTTTATGATTATCCAGCTGCATCTCTAAGTTAAATATGCGGTTGTCATCTTGGGTATATACATCTAATCGGACACTCTTAGCCTCATAAGAAATATCTATGGTCTTCTGATATTCCACATATTCTATTTTATTCACCTTAACATCTAATAATAATTCAATTACTTCTTTACAAATCGCTTCTTCTCGCATGAGCTTCGCAAAGATAAAGTCATCACAAATGGTTAGTTCATCCCATGATTTTTTTCTGCGTTTTTTCTTATCCATCCTTTTTACCAAGCATCCTTTCTTTTCTCTAAAAGTATGTACCCTTTTGAGATATTAGATTCTTTCTTTATCCATCAACATTTTACCCTATGTTCTATTTATAATAATTCATTGCTATGTAATTATAATATAATAAATGTTCCTAACAGTCAATTTAGTTTCTTGATTTTTTAGATTGCACATAAAATAAGCTACCTCATCTTGTGAGATAGCTTATGGTTAGTTATATTTTTCAATTCATATCCTTCTCTTTCCGATACGGGACACTTACGGCATCAGCTTCAAAAAATCTTTCTCCTTGTTTTATTATTTTCCCTTGGTTACTTTTTGGTTACCTTTTCAATTAACACCTTTTGAAACACGCATAAACACTGAATTTTATAAGCGCGAGACGGGGGTCGAACCCGCGACCCCCTCCTTGGCAAGGAGGTGCTCTACCACTGAGCCACTCGCGCATATGTTGTCTCTTAATTAATAATTCTCTAATCGACAACATAAATAATACTATATTTCACTTCATTTGTCAATAACTTTTTAAATTTTCCTATTCATCACTTTGACCAAATCGTAAGGCAAGCATGGTAATATCATCAAATTGTGGCGCTTCCCCAGCAAAGATATCAATATCCGTTTTCACATTTTCCAACATATCTTTTAATGATTTGTCACCAAATCGGTTCATGGCATCTACAAATCGTTCTTCCCCATACAACTCTTCTTGTTCATTAATAGCCTCAGTAGCTCCATCTGTGTAGAGAAGTAGAACATCACCCTCTTGCAAGGTGATACTAGCTTGCTCATACTTAGCATCTTCAAATCCTCCAATTAACAGTCCAGCTTCCATATCAAGATATGTAAACTCATCTTTACCATATCGAATAGCAGGTGCATTATGCCCCGCATTAGCATACACTAACTCCCCTGTTTCTATATTTAATATAGCTACCCAAGCCGTTAGAAACATACTCGCTTCATTATTCTGACACAATTGATAATTGGTATGAAACAAAATATCAGCCGGAATCTCTCTCTTTTGGGCGAAATTCTTAATTAAGGTTTTAGCAACTACCATAAATAACGCTGCTGGAACACCTTTTCCTGCTACGTCTGCAATTACAATTCCTAAATACTGATTATCTACCATGAAGAAATCATAAAAGTCTCCTCCTACTTCCTTAGCCGGTTCCGTAATCGCATAAATATCAAAGCGGTTACGATGTTGTGGAAAAGCTGGAAATTCACTTGGTAACATACTAGATTGTATCCGAGTAGCTATAGAAAGTTCTGCTCCTATTCGCTCTTTCTCTGCCGTTACATTCGTCAAATCTTTAATGTAATGTTGTAAATCTTCTGTCATATGATTGACTGCTACTGCCAAGCTTTCTATTTCATCTCCAGTATGCACATCTAAATTATAATCTAATCTTCCCTTAGAAATCTCCCGTACACCTTGTTCTAAGTAGCGAATCGGATTGGCAATTCGGTTCGCATACACCCCTCCTGTTAAAAATGCTAATATAGCAGAAGCCACAATACCTGTCACAATAGCAATGCCCATAGAAGAGATCAATATATCCATTTCCTCTTCTGCCAACTTCGTTAATAATAAAATCTGTTCATTACTTTCTATGACTGGTTGTAAAATCTCGTTAGATTCAACGGTAGTAATTACGCTCCACGGAATGGATTCTAGTGATTGATATGCAAAATACATCTCCACTCCATCTGCATTGGCTGTTGCAATACCAGACTTACCTAATAACATTTCTTCCACTACTTGCTCAGATACATTGCTATCATAATCTAGGATGTTATGTCCATCATTTACCCAGTTTTCCCTATCCGCTATCATAATCATCTCGCCACTACGATTAATGACTACTAATTGTTCGGTTTCTCCAAATACCAGTCCATCAAGAGTCGTACTTAACTCATCCATTATACAAGCAACACCCACCACTGCTTTCAACTCTCCCGAAGAATCATATACTGCTTGTGAGCAAGTCACCGCTAACCCTCGTCCGTACGTATCCTTAAACACTTCTGTCCAAACTGCACCATCACTATCCCTAGCACTTGTATACCAAGGGCGTTCATCTGCCACCAAGGAAGGTACCCCGATTTTCAAGGATGAAGAGTCATCACATTGAATAAAAAAGCCACTTTCTGTTCCAATAATAGTACCACTTGCCGCTGGAAGCACTTTGCTTATTTGACTCATAAGCGCTACTCGATTGCCAAGTAATCCCACTTCATCTATAATGTCTTCTAAGTTCATATGCTCATCATAGACTAATTGACCCACATGAATTCCATCGTTCGCAGCATCTGGTGGAAGCACCTCAATACGCCCATACTCATCAGGATATTCATACACTTCCTCTACAGCTGCTGCCAAGATTTCTACTTGCCACATTAGATTCTGAATTCGAACATCTATTGTAGTAGCCGCTGCGCTAGCTTGCTTTTGCAACATATCAACCGAAGAATTCGTAATAATCTCTTCACTATTCTCAGCTGCCATTTCCATTAAATCTACACTCATGGTATTGCTACTTACTCTCATCTGATTAAATCCTTGCCAAGACACCAACCCTAATACAATTATAGAAATTAGTGCCACTTTTACAGACATGGAGATCAGCTTGTTACGAATGCTCTTTGTCATATTGTCGCTCATATGTTCCTCACTCTAACGAAACGTCAAAATCTTTGTTAACCCTACAGAGTCTAACAATTTCTTGATGTTACTAGATGCATTCTTAATAACAAATTTACCATCTTTTGCCGAAGCAGATTTCTGTCCAATTAAAATAGACCGTATAGCTGCACTACTAATATAAGTCACATCTTTCATATCTATGGTTACATGCTTCGTTTGTAAGAAGGATTCTTCAATCTTCTCTTGAAATTCAATATTAGTGTTGCTATCAATACGACCTTCTACTGTCAGTCGAATCATATCACCTTCTTGTTTACTTACTATTGTCATCATTGTATTTCTCCCTGTTTATCTCTAGTTAATCTTCTTTGTTACACTCACATTATTCCTTATTCTCATACCCTAAATACTTTTTGATGGTAAATATATTAGCACCATTTTCATGGCGATAAGAAACGAAATCCATGCTATTCTTTACTAAGAAAATACCAAGTCCACCAATTTCTCGCTCCTCACAACTTAAAGTAATATCTGGATCTTCTTGATCTAAGGGATTATATGGAATCCCCTTATCCTCAATCTCTAAAATCAAAAGATATGGCTTACCCTCCTCTTCTTCCACCTTGCAATAAATCATGGTAGGTCCAATCTCATTAGGATAGGCATAGTAAGCAATGTTCGAGTAAATCTCTTCCAAAGCAACCTCTATTTGAAATTGAATATCTGCTGGACAGTTAAGTGGCACAAGCACTTCATTTAAAAAGTCATTTACATCTTCTAGTAACTTGACATCTGCATCTACATTTAATACGTGCATAACAAGCTCCTTTCTTACGTTAGTCTAATTCATCTCTAATTCATCTCTAAATCTCTCATAATATTTCCGCACTCTTAACCAATCTATCAGTAGAGCTAGTATACTTCTACGTCTCGTATAGAATGCCAATACGGTATCAAAGTAATAGGATGCGAAAGCACCATTTCCATTTCGTACCCACCTTATAATCAATGTACGCCAATTATAAAAAGAACGAAAACTATTATAAATATAATTCAATTGATTAATAGTCGGACGCATAACTTCTCTATAATGCTCCGTAAACGATACATACGCTTTACCACCTATATTATTAGCTACTTGCATTCCATGAGCCACACTAATAGATGCTAATTCTCCCGATAGAAACGCATAGTATAAACTATCATCAATAAAAATACTCGTAAAAGCTCCTGCATCTCCAATTAAAATGATTCCTGCTTGTTCATTAGTAAATTCTGTACTATGAATATTGTACGATACATGACTTCTGATAATGTCTGCTTCATCTGGTCTATAATCAAAGTAAGTCTCAATAGTATCCAAAAATGTCTTTCCATGGTCAATATGACCGTGCATACGTTCACTACAAAAGTACCCAAACGTGTAAAATCCATCCTTAGGATAACAATAGAAATATCCATCTACAAATTGTCCCACATCAATTAAAACCTTGTGATTAAATTCCTTAGACTGCATTCCTTTTAATCTGTCAATCGGTACATTAACAGCCGCTGCGTGTGCCTTCTCAATATTGGTCACACGTACATATTGTTGCGTAACTCCATTAGCACCGTCTGCCCCTATTAAATAAACATAAGGAATCTTCGTACCATCTCCTAGTAAAACTTCCTTCAACTTTACATCAATGCTAGACACCTCTTCAAATCGGAATTCACCACCTAATTCTAAGAATTTACTCCTTAGATTCGCTTCTAACTCCTTCATATCCACTAAGTATATTTCTTCCATATAACGAAGAGTCGCCACACGTCTCTCTGTATCTGCCAGCAAAATCTCCTTCACCACATTCTTAGATAAGACATCTGTATGCATAGCGTACAATTCTAATTCTACAATGGTCTTAGCTGTCAGCAAACCTCCATATGTTTTTCCTACAGGCTCCTTATCC
>JAWXVF010000133.1:0-6901 GCA_044425555.1 Eubacteriales bacterium | reverse complement strand
TTCCGAATAAAATACTTCATTTCGCTCTTTTAATTCCGTCAATTGAATTTGTTTCTCTAGTAGATTTTGTAAACTATCTAATTTGTCTTCAATTGCCTTCTTAGGTTGTACAATTTCCATTTCTTGCTCTGTTTTAGCAATCAATTCTGGAGTAAAAATAGAAAATTGTGGCTTAGGCTTCTCAGGCGTAGTAGAAGTGACTACTTCTGCCTCTATAGCCTTATGAGCCACTGCTGGATTACGGACTTCTTTTTCTTCTAAAGCCATTGTAACCTCTACTAACTTCGCTTTAAAAGCTTTAAATAATCCTACATTACTTACTAATCTCGAACTGAGCATTATGGCTTCTTCGCCCATTTCCTTTTTCGCTTCTACGATTGCTTCTTCTTGTGTTTTCCCTTTAAATTTTTTAATCATCATACGACAGTTACCATCCCTACTGATTGCAATTCAACATTTGATTCAATTTCATTATAAGAAACTACTATAATATCTTTGTAATATTCTTCTAATAACCTTTTAAAATAAATTCTAACAATTGGTGATGTTAATATTATAATAGGTTTGCCTAGATTTGTTAATTTCTTTGATTCTACTTCCACACTATTGGTAATTAACTTTGTCTTAGCTGGGTCTAGTGTAATATAAGAACCTTGTTCTGTTTGTTTAACACTTGCCATAATCTCTTTTTCTAACTGTGGATCTAACGTTACCACACTAGTAGCTTCATTAGTCGAAAAATAATGATGGGATATGGCTCTTTTTAAGTTCTGTCTTACATACTCTGTTAACACATCACTATCCCTAGTGGTTCCTGCATAGTCTGCTAAGGTTTCAAATATAGAGAGTAAATCCCTTATGGAAATACCTTCTTTTAATAAATTCTGTAATACCTTCTGTATCTCCCCAATTCCTAGCATCTTTGGTACTAACTCTTCTACTACTGTAGAATTGGTTTCTTTTAAATTGTTGATTAAGTTCTGTACATCTTGTCTTGTTAATAAGTCTGCAATATGTTGACGTATCATCTCTGTTAAGTGTGTAGCTATAATAGATGGTGGATCTACTACGGTATAACCAAGACTTTCTGCACGTTCTCGTTGGTTCTCTGTAATCCAAATAGCTGGTAAGTTAAAGGAGGGCTCAATAGTGCTAATTCCTGCAATCTCTTCTTCTACGTAACCTGGATTCATTGCCATGTAGTGGTCAAATAGAATTTCACCTTCACTTACTTGTATCCCTTTAATTTTGATAATATATTGATTAGGATTTAGCTGAATATTATCTCGCAAACGAATAATCGGTACTACCGTACCAAGTTCTAGTGCAATTTGTCTACGAATCATAACGACACGATCTAATAAATCTCCACCTTGATTCACATCTGCAAGCGGAATAATTCCATACCCAAATTCTAATTCGATCGGATCTACTTGTAATAGAGATGTTACATTTTCTGGTTGTCGCATTTCGTTGGCATCTACTTCATTCTCATCAACTTTTGATTCTACTACTGCAGTTTCTATAGTGGATTGTTCAATTCTTGCTCCTATAATAAAGATAGCTCCTAATCCTACAAATATCAATGGATTCAATGGAGTGATAATTCCTAATGCCATTATCGTAATACCTACCATATAGAGAACTTTCGGACTACCAAATAGTTGCTTTACTAACATATCACCAAAGTCAGCATCTTTAGAACCTTTTGTAACTAGAATACCAGTAGAAAGAGATATTAATAAGGAAGGAATCTGGCTTACCAATCCATCTCCTATCGTTAGAACACAGTACTTGTCAAGAGCATCTCCTAAATCAAGTCCTTGTCTTAACATACCCATTGCAATACCACCTACAATATTAATTGCTGTAATTAAAAGTCCAGCTGTGGCATCTCCCTTAACGTATTTAACGGCACCGTCCATGGAACCAAAGAAACTAGATTCTTCTTGTAACTTCTCTCTTCTTCGAATAGCCTCTGCATCATCAATAGCACCTGTATTTAAATCCGCATCAATTGCCATCTGCTTACCAGGCATAGCATCTAATGTAAATCTAGCGGTTACTTCTGCAACTCTTTCAGAACCTTTATTAATTACCATAAATTGAATAATTATTAGAATAATAAATACGATAATACCAATAATTAAATCTCCACCACCCACATACTCACCAAAGGTAGCAACAACATTTCCCGCTTCTCCATTAAAAAGGATTAATTTGGTAGAGGATACGTTAAGACCAATACGAAAGATGGTCGTAAATAACAAGATGGTAGGAAAGTAAGACATTTCTAAGACTTCTTTAGAAAACATGGCTGTAAATAATACTGTAAATGCCACCGATATATTAAATGCAAGTAACACATCTAACACTCCTGATGGAATACTTACAATTAACATAATAAACGCAAATAATATATATAATGCAACTGCAACGTCCGTGCGTTTTACCTTTAACATGTCTTATCTCCTTTTTCGTACTACTATTCTTTCTTCTATGCTCTTCCTTGTGCTTTGTAAATAATTGATAAAATTTCTGCAACTGCTTGAAATAATTCTTCTGGTATCTGTTCCCCTACTTCTACATTCGCATAAAGCATACGAGCCAACGGTTTATCTTCTACTATTTCTATTTTTTGCTCCCTAGCAATTTCCTTAATTCTTAAGGCCAAGTGATCTTGTCCCTTAGCAAGAACTAGAGGAGCCATTGCAATTTCAGGGTCATATTTTAATGCAACTGCAAAGTGAGTCGGATTTGTAATAACTACGTCTGCTTTTGGAAGATCTGACATCATTCTTCGCATAGAAGCTTGCATCATCTTCTGACGTTGCTTACTTTTAATCTGTGGATCTCCTTCTGCATTCTTGCGTTCTTCCTTGATCTCTTGCTTAGACATTCGCATATCTTTGGCAAATTTCCACTTTTGATAAATATAATCTCCCCATGCAATTATCATATAAACCAATGCAATTTTCAACCCTAAATTAAAGGTAATATCCCCCATAATTCCTACGGCATTGATTAGAGTCATATTGTGTAAGACATATAACGTTTCCATTTGGTCTGACAATGTAGAATAGGCAACATATACCACTAATATGATTTTTAAAATTGCCTTCACCAATTCCACTAGGGAATTCATATCTGGAACAAAAACTTTTTTTAAACCTTTCACCGGATTTAATTTGCTAAACTTAGGTTGTAACGGCTTCTTTGTAGGTCTCCATTTTACCTGCACAATCTCTACCACAAATGCCACAAGAGCTGAAATTAAAAATAATGGTAAAACAATAGAAATTAATTGATTAAATCCCATTCTCATAATAGAACCAAACAATTCTAAATTAAGCGTACCACCTTCTAATACTACCATTTCAGGAATCTTAATATAGATTAAAGTAAAAACTTCCATTAAACCAGTTCCTATATGGCCAATAAAAAACTTTAACACTAGAAATAACGTCACTAGACCAAATCCATTACCTAGTTCTTTGCTCTTACAAACTTGCCCTTCTTTTCTTGCATCAGAAAGCTTCTTTCCCGTAGCTGGTTCAGTTCTCTCACCACCCATACCTTCTTGAGGTGCAAAAAATTGTAAATTATATTGTAATATCATAACAATTCACCTCACTACATCATACTATTTACGAAAGCAACTATGATAATCTTCATCTGTTCAAAGATCATACTAGCTACTGTTGGTAACAATGGTATGGTTAAGAAAAAAATAGATAAACCAACTAATAATTTTAACTGTATTCCTACAGAAAACATATTTAATTGTGACGCAACTTTTGCTAAAATTCCTAAAACAGTATTTAATACAATAATAGAAGCAAAGATTGGCATTGCTACTTTAAAACCAATTATAGCAATATTAGTAGTTAACATAATTAAATTGTCTATTAAGCTATCGAAACGAAAAATCGCACCATTTAACGGAATTAAGATAAACGTCTCTGCTAATGCTCGAATTAAATATTGATAAAATCCTGATATTAACAAAATCAAGGTTACAAAATATTGATAAAATATACCCGAAATCGAAGATTGTTCTTGGGTTGTTGGGTCTAATTGACTTAACATTTTCAAACCAATTTCCATATCTACAATATTTCCTACAAACGCTGACACTGAGGTGCAAAGTTGTGCTCCAAGTCCTATTATAATTCCTGTAGTTGCCTCCTTTACTACAATTGTAGCAAATCCAAACACTGTAGAGTATTCCACGTATTGTTTTGGAAAAATAGCATAATACAACAAAAAGGAAATAAACACACTCAAACCTATTTTTACTTGTTGCGGTAAATTAGGTAAGCTAAAAAAAGGGGCAACGTATATAAAGCATGAAACTCGTACTAATATTAATAAAAAATATTCTAATTCTATTAAGGAAAAAGAGTAATCAATCACTTTGGTCTCCGCCTTTTATTAATTAATTAACGTATAAAGAAAAATCAGACCATAATTGTGTCATAAAGGTAACGATACGTGTTAACATATAATTGCCTAATATCATCAAGGCCAGAAAGACACATAATACTTTCGGTACAAAGGTCAATGTTTGTTCTTGGATAGATGTTACCGTTTGAAAAATACTGATAATTAATCCAACTGATAAGGATGTTAATAATATAGGTGTTGCTGTGGTAATAATCGTAAATAACGTGGTTTTTGCTATATCTATTACAACTTCTGTTGACATAAATTATACCTCCAATTCTAAATCAATAAAATGTTTTCACTAGACTACTAATTACTAAAGTCCATCCGTCTGCTAACACAAATAGCAAGATTTTAAACGGCATCGAAATTGTAGTGGGAGGTAACATCATCATCCCCATACTCATTAGAGTGGAGGCTACTACCATATCGATTACGATAAACGGTATATATAGTAAGAAGCCTATAATAAAGGCTGTCCTTAATTCACTCAAGAGAAAACCTGGTATCAGCACAGATGTCGGAATTCCATCTAAAGTCCCATCCCATTCTAGATTAGAAATATCTAAAAATAATCGAACGTCACTAGATTGAGTCTGTGTATACATAAATTCTCTTAAAGGTTGCATTCCTCTTTCAATAGCAACTTCTTGTGTAATGGCACCTGCTTCAAAAGGTTGAATTGCATTTTCATTAATCTCTGTGAATATTGGACTCATAATATAAAATGTTAAAAAGAGGGATAATCCTAGTAAAACTTGATTGGGTGGCACAGATGTTGTACCTATTGCTGCTCTTGTAAAATGTAACACAATTACAATTCTTGTAAATGAGGTTAACAAAATCAACAAAATGGGGGCTAAGGATATTGCTGTTAAAGTAATTAAGATTCTTAGCGCACCTGATAATTCTCCACTCCCATCATCATAGGTAATACTCAAATTATTGGCTATATCTAATTCAGATATAGGATTATTGAGATTATCCACTACTGTTGTTAAATCTGTAGCATATACTGTGATATTCTTACTCATAGATAATATGCCTACGACAAATAGTAGGCATATGATACTCTTAATATTTATTTTTTTACGTATTGTTTTTATCATAAATGCCTACTTTTTCAACTTGAAATTTTTCGCTTTCTCTAGTATATCTTTGAAATCTATCATTTCATTAGGTATTTCTTGAAAGCTTTCTATATTTTCATCTGCTAGTTCTGTTAAAAAGGTGATATTATCCTTACAAACTGCAATTACCATATGTTGATTTCCTATTCTAATTACTTGCAAATACTTATTAGTAGTCAATCCACACGTTTCAATGACCTCTATATTATTCCCTCTTCCCCCTCTACTTTGGTGGGCAGAAGCAATGAATTTCGTTGCTACATAGGTAATCCACAACACTAGTATGAAAACACCCATAACAACTAGAAACTGAAACCAATCATTCCAGCCACTAGTCACCATAAGTATCATATTAACCAACCACCTTCTTCACAGCTTCTAAGACACGTTCTGGTTGGAAGGGTTTTACAATAAAGTCTTTCGCACCTGCTTGAATCGCTTCTATAACCATACCTTGTTGTCCCATAGCCGAACACATAATTACCAGGGAGTTAGGATCTGCTGCTTTAATATTCTTAAGTGCTGCAATTCCATCCATTTCAGGCATTGTTATATCCATTAAAACTAAATCTGGCTTTAATTCACCATATTTTTCAACAGCTTTTGCACCATTCTCAGCTTCGCCTACTACGTCATATCCGTTTTTAGTAAGGATATCTTTAATCATCATTCTCATGAATGCAGCGTCATCTACTATCATTACTGTTTTTGCCATTTTTTTCCACTCCTATTTGCTTATCATTTTATAATTTCTGTTACACGAATACCAAAATTTTCTTCTATTACTACAACTTCCCCTTTTGCTACGAATTTCCCATTTACGAGAACATCAATTGGTTCACCTGCAATTTTATCCAATTCTATTATAGTACCTGGTACAAATTCAAGTATTTCTGCGATTGATTTCTTAGTTCTACCCAATTCAACTGTAACTTGTAATGGTACATCTCTAATTAATTCAATGTTTTGCACATCTAGTGGTGCAAAGGTAGTTGGTGCAAAATTTTCGAATTGAGCATTTTGTACATTTACATTTTGCTGTGGTATCATCTGCGTCATCTCCATTTGTGGTTGTTGTTGCATCATCTGTTGTTGTTGCATCATCTGTTGTTGTTGCATCATGACCTGTTCTTGAGCTTCTTGTTCCTCATGTGCATGTTGAGTCGCTTCTTCCGTTTGATGTGTTGTATTATCCATAAACACATCTACTAACTCTTTTGCAAAATCTATAGGATACAATTGCATGAGCGTGCTATCTATTAAATCTTCTATTTGCATTCTAAAAGCAATTCTAACAAACTTTCCATGCAAAAAACCATTAATAT
>JAWXVF010000132.1:0-6904 GCA_044425555.1 Eubacteriales bacterium | reverse complement strand
ACCCAATGTAATGATTCCAGCTAATAAGAATGGAAAATTAGATGTTGCAGGAGCAGTTGGTATAGGATTTATGAATGTGATTAAGGATATGGGATTAAAAGAACCTTATGTGGGACAAACTGTGCTACAAACTAGTGAGATTGCGGAAGACTTAACGTATTATTTTGCTAATTCGGAGCAAGTACCGTCGTCTGTAGGGCTTGGTGTATTAATGGAGAAGGATAATACAGTAAAGCAAGCGGGGGGATTTATCATTCAATTGTTACCATTTGCAAGTGAAGAAGTCATTGCACAACTAGAAGAAAATATTAATAAAGTAACATCTGTAACATCGCTATTAGATGAGGATAAAAATCCTGAGGAAATCTTAGAAGTAATCTTAGGAGACTTAGAAATACAAGTATTAGATAAGATTCCAGTAGAGTTTTCTTGTAATTGCAGCAAAGACCGTGTATCGAAAGCTGTGATTAGTGTAGGGAAGATGGATATGCAAGAGATGATTGAGGATAATAAAGAAATTGAAGTGAATTGTCACTTTTGCAATGAGAAATATTATTTCTCTCCAGCAGAATTAAAGAGGATGTTGGAATTAGCAAAATAAGTACATGACTAGGAAAGAAGAGGAGGGTCTATGAAACATGGTTTTGTAAAAGTGGCAGCTATTACACCGAAAGTACGTGTGGCAGATACCATCTATAATGTGAAACATATACAGAGTAAATTAAATAGTGCGTATGACAAAGGAGCCAAAATCATTGTATTTCCAGAGTTATGCATTACAGGGTATACTTGTGGTGATTTATTCTTACAAGAGACCTTACTAACAGCAGCAAGAAAGGCTTTGGTAGAGATTACTTCTATGACGGTACACCAAGATGCTTTAGTATTCGTTGGCTTGCCACTACAAGTGCAAGGGAAATTATATAATGTGGCAGCAGTCTTACAAAGCGGAAGTATTTTAGGATTGGTACCAAAACGATTTATGCCTAATTATGCAGAATATTATGAGATGCGTTACTTTGTGCAAGGAAATGAGATACCTACTTTTGCTCTAATAGAAGGAGAGCAGATTCCTATGGGAATGAACCTATTATTTCAAAGCGCAACTATGGAAGAAGTAGTAGTTGGATGTGAGTTGTGTGAAGATGCGTGGAGTGTGAATCCGCCTAATACCAATCACGTTATGCAGGGTGCTACTATTATGGTGAACTTATCAGCGTCTAATGAAGTAGTAGGAAAAGAGGTATACAGACGAGAGTTAATTACCACTACATCTGCTAGATTATTGGCAGGGTATCTTTATGCGAGTGCAGGAATTGGAGAATCCACTCAAGATCTTGTATATAGTGGTCATAATATCATTGCAGAAAATGGAGTGGTATTAGCAGAATCCAAGCGATTTGAAAATGGAATGATTACAACAGAGTTAGATGTTCATAGACTGGTTATGGAGAGAAGAAAGAATACCAGCTTTCAAGTTATACAAGATAACCGGTATAAGAGAATCTTATTTACACAGAATCTATGCGAAACTATATTAGAGCGAAGTTTTTCTTCTATGCCTTTTGTGCCATCTAGGGAAGTGGAAAAAGAAGAACGTTGTGAAGAAATATTAATGATTCAAGCATATGGATTAAAGAAACGATACGAACATACAGGATGTAAAAAGGCAATAATTGGTTTGTCAGGGGGATTAGATTCTACCTTAGCACTGCTTGTTACAGTGAAAGCATTTGATCTGTTGGGGTATCAGAGAAGTCAAATTGTAGCAGTGACCATGCCTTGTTTTGGAACTACTAATCGTACGTATGAGAATGCGTGTACCTTAGCAAAAGAGTTGGGTGTGACCTTAGAAGAAATTGATATTAAAGAATCGGTTACGAAACATTTTCAAGATATTGGACAGGATGAGACGATTCATAATATTACTTATGAGAACGGACAAGCAAGGGAGAGAACCCAAGTCTTAATGGATATTGCCAATCGAGAAGAAGGACTTGTGATTGGGACAGGTGATATGTCTGAATTAGCATTAGGATGGGCAACTTACAATGGAGATCATATGTCCATGTATGGAGTAAACGTGGGAATTCCCAAAACCTTAGTACGTCATATTGTGGAATATTATGCTAATATGTGTGGAGAAAAAGAATTAAACAGTGTGTTGTTGGATATTCTAGCGACTCCAGTAAGTCCTGAATTGTTACCTCCTACAGACGGTGAGATCTCTCAGAAAACAGAGGAAGTAGTAGGACCTTATGAATTACATGACTTTTTCTTATATTATATGTTACGCTTAGGATTTGAGCCTAGCAAAATCTATCGCATCGCAAGGGAAACTTTTCAAGAACAATACGAACTAGAAGTGATATTACAATGGATGAAAATCTTTTATCGAAGATTCTTTTCACAACAATTTAAGCGATCTTGTTTACCAGATGGACCAAAGGTGGGAAGTGTAGCATTGTCTCCGAGAGGGGATTTAAGAATGCCATCAGATGCGAGTGCAAGGATTTGGTTGCAGGAACTAGATTCCATAGAAGTGTAAATTTTAATTAGAATTAATTTCAATAGGATATTGCTCATAGAAAGAAAGGTGCATAAGATGAAGTGTATACATTGTGGGAAAACGTTTGAGGAGGAATTATTGAATTATATTTGTCCTCATTGTGCTAGATATAATTACGTAGGAAAAATGCCAAGTGAGAGTCAAAATAGAACGCATTTTAATGGGAAAACGTCGGTGGAAGTACAGACAAGAACTTCTAGTTCAGACCAACGCACAAGTACTGCAATCCCTAGAAAGCAAGTAAATGAAGGTTCTAATCCCAAAGAGAAGAAAAGGAAAAATCCTTTTGCCTTAATAATTGGAATTTTTGTGGTTATGAATGTACTTCCGGTGATAATTAGTGTGGTAACACAAATAATTCCGCAACTAGGGAACATGGGTAGTGGATATGTGGAGGTATCAACTTCACATATGGAAATAGAAGATGGCTATCAGGGGAGTGTTTCTTTTGTAGAGGGGGGAACATTTATAGAAGCAGATGGATTTGTCATTGAGGGAGATGTGTTACGTTCTTATGAAGGAGATGAGAAACATATTGTGATTCCAAAAGGGATTAAAACTATTGGATACACAGCTTTTTCTGGAAATGATCAAATAGAGAGCGTGGTTATTACGGAAGGCGTAGAAGTAATCGATTGGGAGGCATTTAATTATTGTGTTGCATTAGAACGAGTAGAGTTTCCCACCTCGTTAAAAGTAATAGGTGATAGGGCATTTGTTTTCTGTGAAAGTTTAGAAGAAGTAGATTTAAAAGAAGGATTGCAGGAAATAGGCAGTTATGTATTTGTAGGCTGTGATAACATAGAGAAGATACAGATCCCTACGACGTTAGAAAAAGCATGGGGAAATTCTTTTACGGGAAATGATTGGTATTATGAAGAATACTCTTATTATGAAGAAGTGGTTGTGATAGGGGATTCTATTTTAATTGGTATGCTCTATCCATGGGAAACTGAGAGTATTGTATTGCCCAGTGGAGTAAAACGTATTGCCTCAGAAATTCTTTATTTAGATAAGACTATAAAAGAAGTGATTATCCCAGAAGGGGTGGAAATTCTCTTAGAGAAACCGTTTTATCTCTTGGATGAGGTTGGAGAGCTGATCATAGAGATTCCTAATTCTGTAACTGAGATTGAAGGAGAATTATATGAGTTTATTGTTAGTGATCAGGGTCAGAGTCCAACAGTACGAATTAGGTGTAGGGAAGGGTCTTATGCGCAGGAATATGCTCTTGCAAATGGATATGAAGTGATTTTACAGGAGTAGTTTTCTGAGAAAGAAAATTCTCACGAAAATCACTTATTTATGAGGTGTATCAATCAAGAGTGTGATTCGTGAGAAGATTCAAGGAGAGAAAATACAAATAAAACGAGTAATTACTAAGGGGTGATTGTAGCTTTTTCTATTGAGAGTTCAATGGCATCTAGTAAGAGAAGGGAAGTGTACTTGTTGTCTTGGGCATATGTAATTCCTTCTAAGGATTGCTTATGATAGATTTGTGTAATTAGTGAATCGAAGGAAGGTTCAATTAAAGGATACATAGTAGAAACTGCTTCGTCTAAATTGATTAGACGTATAGACTCAATGGTAGAGTCAGAAAGCACTACTTCCACATCTAGAGTTTGATTTTGAAATCCTAGAGATGTGGTATAAATACCAGGCACGTAGGTGGCTGTTTCTGTAATTAGCTCACTAGTGGAGTTCTCTTTCTTATTAGGAGTAAACATAGTCACTAATAAGATGAGAAATAGAATGCCTAGTAAGGTAAAGATACTTGTGTAAAGTAATTCTTTTTGGTGTAATACAAGAATTTTAGTTTTAGAACTCATAAATAGGTACCTCATTAGAATATATTTTTATAAGCTTATTAGAAGGAAGGTTGAATTATTCCTAAATTTAATAGAAAGGTATGGAAGTGATATGAAATTTACGAAAATGCATGGATGTGGAAATGATTATATTTATGTGAATGGTTTTGAGGAGCAAGTGGAGAAAACGGAACAATTAATTCAAGAATTAAGTGACCGTAATTATGGGATTGGTGGAGATGGAGTAATCTTTATTAATCCTTCTAAAATTGCAGACTTTGAAATGGAAATGTACAATGCGGATGGTTCTCGTGGAGAAATGTGTGGTAATGGAATTCGCTGTGTGGCAAAGTATGTATATGATCATCAGATGACAGATCAAACTGAATTTACCATTGAAAGTTGTGGAAAGGTAAAAATGGCAGAATTATTTCTAAAAGAAGGGAAAGTAGAAAAGGTTCGTATTAATATGGGAATTCCAGAGTTGAATGCGAAAGAAATTCCAGTAGAGTTTTCCCTTCAAAGTGCCAAGGAAACTGTGGTGAATGAACCCATTGAAATGGATGGCAGTACATATCATATCACTTGTGTATCTATGGGTAATCCTCATGCTGTAATCTTCGTAGATTCTGTAGAGGCTCTAGATCTTAGAGTTTTAGGTCCGAAATTTGAACATCATCCAGTATTTCCTAAGAGAGTCAATACAGAATTCGTAGAGGTGATAAATGAAACGTATGTAAAAATGCGCGTATGGGAGAGAGGAAGTGGAGAAACCCTTGCGTGTGGAACAGGGTGTAGTGCTACAGGAGTGGCTTGTGTGCTAAACGGACTCACGAAGCGAAAGATTCAAGTGGAAGTCTTAGGTGGTGTAATAGAGATTGAGTGGAAGGAAGATACTGACGAGATCTATATGACAGGATTGGCTACAGAAGTGTTTAGTGGTGAAGTGGAAGTGTAAAACTCGTAAGCCAATTATTTACATTTGCTGAAAATAAGCTAAATTATTAAGAAATTGTGAAATATACTTTAGATATCTTGAATCTTATAGAAATATGTAATATGATAAGACAAGTTAACGAAAATGTATAGAAGGAAAGAGGGCAAGAGAATGAGTGATATGTATAAAGAGTTTATGGTAAAACGGGAAAAGTCTACAATTGCAACGATAGGTAAGGTAGTGTTGATCGTAATTGCCACTCTTGGGTTTTTATCAGCCAATTTAATTGGATATATTCTTGCTGCTGTTTTGGGAGTAGGAGCTTACTTATTACACTTGAATGGCGATTTAGAATATGAATACTTATATTTGGATCGAGAGTTGACGGTAGATAAGATTATGGCTAAGACGAAGAGAAAACGAGTGGAATCTTATCAATTAGACCAAATGGAAATCGTGGCACCTATTGGTTCTTACCAATTAGATCGCTTTAAGAATAAAGATTCTACATGCAAAGTATATGACTATACTTCGAAAGAGAAGAATTCATCTAATACCACATATGTGATTTATTATAAGAATAATCAAAAGATTTTAATCGAAGCAAACGAGGACTTTATGAAGGCTATGCACAATAATGCTCCAAGAACAGTATTTGTTCATTAATAAGTGCTAGTAAAGATTGCGTTTATAGAACTAATAGAAATAGGACTACATTATGAAGTAAGTGGTATGAATAATTGAAAACACAAGGAGGACAAAATGGGAACAATTATTGGAGAAGGGATTACATTTGATGACGTACTATTAGTACCAAGTTATTCAGAAGTACTTGGGAATCAAGTAGATGTCACTACGAAGTTGACTAAGAAAGTAACGTTGAATATTCCTATGATGAGTGCTGGAATGGACACTGTAACAGAACATAGAATGGCAATTGCTATGGCTAGACAAGGTGGGATAGGAATTATTCATAAGAATATGTCGATTCAAGAACAAGCAGAAGAAGTGGACAAGGTAAAACGTTCGGAAAATGGAGTTATTACAGATCCTTTTTCTCTGTCTCCCAATCATCTATTAGAAGATGCAGACAATCTGATGGCAAAGTTTCGTATTTCAGGAGTGCCTATTACAGAAGGTAAGAAATTAGTAGGTATTATTACGAATCGTGACTTAAAGTTTGAAGAAGATTTCTCTAAAAAGATTAGTGAATCTATGACCTCAGAAGGTTTGATTACTGCTAGAGAAGGGATTACTTTAGAAGAAGCTAAGAAGATGTTAGCAAGTGCTAGAAAAGAAAAGTTACCAATTGTAGATGAGAATTACCATTTAAAAGGTTTGATTACGATTAAAGATATTGAGAAAACCATCAAATATCCAGATTCAGCGAAAGATTCACAAGGTAGATTGTTATGTGGAGCGGCCCTTGGCATTACTGCTGATGTGTTAGAACGTGTAGAAGCATTAGTAAAGGCTAAGGTAGATGTGGTGGTTTTGGATTCAGCCCATGGATATTCCGCTAATGTGATTCGTTCTATTGGTATGATTAAGAAAGCATATCCAGAATTACAAGTAATTGCAGGAAACGTT
>JAWXVF010000006.1:0-43125 GCA_044425555.1 Eubacteriales bacterium | reverse complement strand
TTATCAGTTGCTACAAGGAGAATGCAGGGAATTGGGTTAGAGATGTTAGAGAAAGAAATTGAGTGTTCACAGATTTATCATATTGTAGAACACTCAATTTCGGGTAAAGAACCTTATAATGAATATACGAAAGAAATTGTAAGAATATAAGGAGATAATAACTTTGTACTTGATTTAGGACAAAGGAATTTGAGGTACTTTCTTGAAAGTCAAGAAGGATTCCTTTATAATATAGTTAAGTGGTAGGAATTAACAAATTATAATATAAACTAGGAGGTATATATGTCTTACATAGAAATGATAAAAGAGAAAGCACGATCCGATAAGAAAACAATTGTATTACCAGAAACAAGTGACAAGAGAACATTAATTGCAGCAGCACATATTTTAGATGAAGATATTGCCGATGTAGTAATGATTGGAATAGAAGAGAAGATTCATGATGGTGCAGGATGGTTAGAGGTGAATTTAGATAAAATCAAAGTAGTGGATCCCGCTAAAACAGAGAAGCTAGAAGAGTATGCACATCTACTATATGAAACAAGAAAAGCGAAAGGAATGACCCTTGAAAAGGCAAAAGAGATTCTATTAGAGGATTACTTAACCTTCGGCGTTATGATGGTAAAAGCAAATGATGCAGACGGTATGGTGGCAGGTGCGTGTCATGCAACAGCAGATGTGCTAAGACCTTCCCTACAAATCTTAAAAACAGCACCAGGTGTGAAATTGGTATCAGGGTTTTTTATTCTAGATGTACCGGATTGTCCGTATGGTGATAATGGAACATTTTTATTTGCAGATTGTGGACTTAATCAAGATCCAACTGCAGAAGAGTTAGCAGCGATAGCAGATACTAGTGCAAAGAGTTTTAAAACGTTAGTAGGATCGAAACCGATTATTGCTATGTTATCTCATTCTACAAAAGGAAGTGCAACACATCCATTAGTAGATAAAGTAATCGAGGCAACGAAGATTGCTACAGAGAAGTATCCTCATCTTACAGTAGATGGAGAGTTACAGCCAGATGCTGCCTTGGTTCCTCAGATTGCGAAATCCAAAGCACCAGATAGTGAAATAGCGGGGAAAGCAAATGTATTAGTGTTCCCTAATTTGGACTGTGGAAATATTGGGTATAAATTAGTGCAACGTTTAGCAAAGGCAGAAGCCTATGGACCAATGTTACAAGGAATTGCAAAACCTGTTAATGACTTATCAAGAGGTTGTTCGTGGGAAGATATTGTAGGTGTCGTAGCGTTAACTGCAGTACAAGCACAATTAATATAGCATTATGGAAAGATCTCTAAGATTTAGAGGTCTTTTCTATTGGAAAATTATAAGGATGAGGAGTACGGATAATTGTTTAGTCCCTAAGTATGATATTTCTAAGGTAGTCTCTTTATTTTTCGAACTTTACCTTTGATTGTTTTAGTCTGTAGATTTTGGTAGACTAGTTGACCTTTTTTATTTAGAATTTCAACATATGTAACGCTGTCACGTACGTCAATAATACCAATATCATCATTTGTTAGAGTTTGGATGCTACAGATTGATCCAACAATATCAAAAGCACGCATTTTAGATTTTCGACCACCACCAATTAATAGTTTGGTAATATCTTTTTGGAACGGGGCATCTTTTGTAGGTTTTAACGATACCACTTTTCGTTGGGTATTGTAAAAGGTGTCTCGTTCTTTAGTGGTGATGGAAGGGAGCGTAGTTTCTTGAATATCCATGTGGATATAAGCTTGGACACTTAATTTCATACGGTAATCTTCCGCGGTTAGCAAGCTGATGGCAGTGCCTTGTTCTTTGTTGCGACCCGTTCTACCGATTCGGTGTACGTAGGTTTCTTTTCCTGTTGGAAAATCATAGTTAATCACATGACTGACTTTCGTGAAATCAATCCCTCTACTTGCTAAATCCGTTGCAATTAGAAAACGACTTTTTCCTCGTGCGAAATCATCCACTGCTTTCATTCGTTCACGTTGGTCTTGGTCGCCATGTAGCATCACTGTGTAGATTTTATCCCGTTTTAATTTTTGGAATAATACTTGTACCATTTCTTTGGTTCCACAGAAAATGACACAAGAAATTGGGTTGTGTGAGATAAGGACTTGTTGTAGGTGGTTGAACTTATTCTCTCTATCGGAAGGGTAAAACACCTGTGTAATTTCGCTTGCGGTTATTTCTTCTTGATTCAATTGTACTAACTTAGGAGTATTCATATAGGTTTGAATTAAGATGTCTAGTTGTTCGTCGATTGTTGCAGAACATAAGATGGTCTGATTTCTAATGGGAGTTTGCTCTAATAATGTCCCTACCTCATCTATAAACCCCATATCTAGCATAAGATCAGCCTCGTCAATTACAACCTTTGTAACTTCGGATAAGTTGATGCTTCCACGTCTTACATGGTCTAGAAGGCGACCTGGTGTACCAACTACAATATGAGTTTTTTGCCGTAAAGTTTGGATTTGCTTGTCAATAGGGAAACCACCAAATATAGCTGGGATTTTTAATCTTTTATTGCGACTAATACAAAACAATTCCATTCTTACTTGTTCGGCAAGTTCGCGTGTTGGTTCTAGAATGAGTACTTGTGGGAGTCGTCCTTCCCATGTTGTCATTTCGCAAAGGGGAATTCCAAACGCTGCTGTTTTACCACTTCCAGTTTTAGATTTGGCAACCACATCTCTACCATCTAATATCAGTGGGATTATAATGGATTGAATTTCTGTAGGGGTTGTGTATTTTAACGCAGTGAGTGTTTCAATGATGTCATTTGATAATGCCATGTGCGTAAATTGATTTTGCATATTTTGTCCGTCCTTTTGAAACATTACATAAAATATTGAAATATTTTATCAACAAAATGTGAATAAACACTAGGTTTGTAGACTGCGCAAGATGGGACTTGAACCCACACGTCGTTGCCAACACTAGATCCTTAGTCTAGCCTGTCTGCCAATTCCAGCACTCGCGCATTTGACTTACTATTAAATATGTAAAACCTTAGTTAGAATATCAAAAATGAGAACTTATGTCAAGTAAAACGAAATAGTTTTTATAAATGTGTAAAATAATTGTTGAAATTAAAAGTCTACTCCTTTATAATTAGATAGATATGAAGGTGTAGAAATGGAGACAAGATGATGAAGAGAACAGGAAGAATATGCTTACTAGTCGTGTTTGTGATGAGCTTAATAAGCAGCTGTGGTGTGACGCAACTAGATGCAGAAGTGAGTACTTTGATTATTACGCAGAATCAAGAGATTGTGCACGTGTTAGTGGAAGAGTTTAACGAACAAGAGTATAGTGCAACAGCGTTAAGAGAGATGATTCAACAAGAAATCGAGAGTTACCATGAAGCAATAGGGGGTGGCAGAATAGTTTTGGATCAATTAATAGTAGAATATGAAATGGTTAAGATGAAGATGACATATGATAGTAACATTGACTATCAAGAATTTAATGATATTATGTTGTTCATAGGAAGTATAGAAGAAGCTTTAGAGTTAGATTATATTCCTAAGAATGTTCAATTAATGGGTGTGGATGAAGAAGCTACATACAGTAGGGAACAGATTCGAGAGTTAGAAGAAAGTGATTCTTTTACAGTAGTAATTGTAGATGAAGTAGTTGGAATCAGGGTACCAGAGCCTATTCGATTCTACACAAAGGGATTAGAGTTAAGTGGAGATATGGAATTGCTAGAAAGTCAATTGATGACACAGACAATTGTAATATATTAGAAGTAAGAAAAGGATTGAAGGAGAGAATAATGGAAAAGTCAATGGAGAGAATTGTGGCATTAGCTAAGTCAAGAGGGTTTGTATATCCAGGATCAGAAATCTATGGAGGTCTTGCTAATACATGGGATTATGGAAATTTAGGTGTAGAGCTTAAGAATAATGTAAAAAAAGCTTGGTGGCAAAAGTTTATTATGGAAAATCAATACAACGTAGGTGTGGATTGTGCCATTTTAATGAATCCACAAACTTGGGTAGCATCAGGTCATTTACAAGGATTTTCAGATCCTCTTATGGATTGTAAAGAATGCCATGAGCGTTTTCGTGCTGATAAGATTATAGAAGATTATGCACAGGAACATAATATTGCATTAGAGGAAGCGGTTGATGCATGGGCGCAAGAGAAGATGAAATCTTTTATAGACGAACATCATGTAGAGTGTCCTACTTGTGGAAAACATAATTTTACGGACATTCGCCAATTTAATTTGATGTTTAAGACTTTTCAAGGGGTAACAGAAGATGCGAAGAATACGGTATATCTTCGTCCAGAAACTGCACAAGGAATCTTTGTGAATTTTAAGAATGTACAACGCACTTCTAGAAAGAAAATGCCATTTGGAATTGGACAAATAGGAAAGTCCTTCCGTAATGAGATTACACCAGGGAACTTTACGTTTCGTACAAGAGAGTTTGAACAAATGGAGTTAGAATTTTTCTGTGAACCAGATACAGATTTAGAGTGGTTTGCTTACTGGAAACAATTTTGTATAGATTGGTTATTAACACTTGGAATGAAGGAAGAAGAAATGCGCGTAAGAGATCATGAGCAAGAAGAACTTTCTTTTTATTCTAAAGCTACTACGGATATTGAATTCCTATTCCCATTTGGTTGGGGGGAATTATGGGGAATTGCAGATCGTACCGATTATGATTTAACACAACATCAGACTGTATCAGGACAAGATATGACCTACTTTGATGATCAACAGAATAAACGATATATTCCATACGTTATTGAACCTTCTCTTGGAGCAGATCGTGTAGTCCTTGCGTTCTTGTGTGGTGCATACGATGAAGAAGAGATTAATGATGGAGATGTACGTACGGTACTTCGTTTTCATCCTGCACTTGCACCAGTGAAAATTGGGGTTCTTCCATTATCCAAGAAGTTAAATGAAGGTGCGGAGAAAATTTTCATGGAATTAAGTAAGAAATATAATTGTGAATTTGATGATCGTGGAAATATTGGAAAACGTTATCGTAGACAAGATGAAATAGGCACACCATTTTGTATTACATACGATTTTGAATCGGAAGAAGATCAAGCAGTGACTATTCGCTTTAGGGATTCTATGGAACAAGTTCGTGTGAAGATTAGTGAATTGGATACTTATTTTGCAGACAAATTTACGTTTTAATGTAATTAGAAATAGGTAGGAAATAGAGAGTAGTAAGAAGTGATGAATGACAACAGAATGTGGAAGAAAAGATTCTGTTGTCTCTTTTTATTAGAAGCATACAATTAAGCAAGAAGAGAAGGAGTATATACCATGAAACAACAATTATTAGGATACTGTGAAACCAAGAGTTTGCATTTAATGAAGGAGCATGATATTAAGGCTTTAGATAGCATTCATATTGCCTTTGGTTTGATTAATGACAAGGGACAAGTGTACTGGGAAGCGGATCGTAAAGCAATGGAGCGTATTAAAGGGATTAAACCCAATATCCAATTTATCTTATCCATTGGTGGATGGGCTGCTGATGGTTTTTCCCAAGCTGCTGCTACCAAAGAAGGTAGAATAGAATTGGCACGTTCTGCAGTGGAGATTCTAGTTAAAGAAGAGTTAGATGGATTAGATTTGGATTGGGAATATCCTTGTATTGGGAATGATGTAATTCATGCTATGCCAGAAGATAAAGAGAACTTTACCTTATTACTTGCTGAGTTTAGAGAGCAATTGTCAGAATTACCAACTTATAAGACTTTATCCATTGCTGCGGGAGGACTAGATGAGTATTTAGAAGCAACGAATATGGCAGAAGTAGTAACGTATCTTGACTATGTACAATTGATGACTTATGATTTTCACAATGGAATGTCTACGATGACAGGTCATTTGGCGAATCTATACCCTAGTAAAGTAGAACCAGATGCTCCTAATTCTGATTATGCAGTGCGTCGATTTGTAGAAGAAGGAGTACCTATGAATAAGATTGTGATGGGTGGAACTTTTTACGGACGAGTATGGAGTGGATTAGAGAATAGAAACAATGGATTGGGAGTTACAGGGTATCCAGAGAAACATGATTTCTATCGTTACAATCAAATAGTAGACTTATTACAAAAAGATGCTACGTATAAGCGATATTTTGATGAAGAAGCAAAAGCTTGCTATCTTTTTAATGGGGATACCTTTATTACCTACGAAGATGAAGAAACCTTACGATACAAAACGGCGTATGTAAAAGAGAATGGTATGTACGGAATGATGTTTTGGGAGTATGAACAAGATCAAACGTATACATTAACAACGGTATTAAAGAAAGGGTTAGAGGAATAAGAATGGAATATGGATACCGATGCTTAATTGTGGATGATGAAATTACACAAGAAGAGTGTGATATTGTAACATTAGAAGTTTATAAAGAGAAAAATGGGAAAGAACTACCAAAGAAAATGAAAAGAATTGTCTGTTGGAAAGGAATTTGTAAAGAATGTAGGCACCATAAAAAGCCTAAAAAGAACAAAAAACGTGGAAATTAATTGTAGAAAAAACAAATCTAATGTTGTGGAAGGAATGATGCAAGCAAATACAAGGAATTCTTGACAAATATTGCGATGAGAAATGATTGATTCATAATGCGACATTCTATTATAATGAAGTTGGAAAATATAATCACAACTTGTATATTTATGCAAATGGAGGCTAAGAATGGAACAATTAGACGTAATTTCTACAAAAGATCAGGAGAAAATGTTTCAAATACTAACAGAACTAATGAGTAAGGATCGAGAATTTCAGATTATGATATCGGTACCTGGAAGAAATGCAGAAGGAATTGTAGAAAGTATCATTCCTTCTAATGAACCAAAGACAAAGAAAGATTTAGAACGAGATGTTACAGATATGATTCATGAAATTGGTGTACCTGCTCATATAAAAGGGTATCAATATTTACGAGAAGCGATTATGATGTCAGTAGAAGATTTAGAGATGTTGAATTCTATTACAAAAATTCTCTACCCAACGATTGCAAAACAATTTCGAACTACTCCAAGTCGTGTGGAGCGTGCGATTCGTCATGCTATTGAGGTGGCTTGGAGTCGAGGGAAAATGGAAACATTAGATGCCTTGTTTGGATACACGGTACATACTGGGAAAGGGAAACCTACTAATTCGGAATTTATTGCATTAATTGCAGATAAAATTCGTTTACAATATCGTGATTTGTAAGATAGTTCTTTTCTTATAAGGGAACTTGTTGTATAATAGAGGGAGTATAAAACATAGGAGGAACGGGAATGAAAAATATTCTTTTTATAGCTTCAGAATCAGTACCCTTTATTAAAACAGGTGGATTGGCAGACGTGGTAGGATCTCTACCAGCAGCAATAGATGCCACACAATTTGATGTGAGAGTTGTATTGCCAAAGTACGCTGCAATGAAAGAGCAATATAAGGATATGCTCATATATCGTACACATTTTTATCTAGACTTCAATTGGAAACAAGAATACGTAGGAGTTTTGGAAACTGTTTTAGATGGAATCACTTATTATTTTATTGATAATGAAGAGTACTTTAATGGGGAACAACCATATAGTGATAATACGTATTTAGATATTGAGAAGTTTACATTTTTTTCAAAAGCAGCGTTATCAGCTATGCCATTAATAGATTTTAAGCCAGATGTGGTTCATTGTCATGATTGGCAGACTGGATTAATTCCTGTTTATATGAAAGAGCGTTTTCAAGGAAATGATTACTTTGTGAACGCGAAATCGGTTATGACTATTCATAATCTGAAGTTTCAAGGGAAGTGGGATGTAAGGACTATTCAGAGTATAACAGGATTATCATCTTACTATTTTGCACCTGATAAATTAGAAGCTTATGAGAATGCAAACTTATTAAAAGGTGGATTAGTATATGCAGATGCCATTACAACAGTAAGTGATACATATGCGAAAGAGATTACCACCCCATTTTTTGGAGAAGGGATGGACGGTTTATTAGCAGCACGTAGTTCGGATCTACGAGGAATTGTAAATGGGATTGATTATGGAGAGTATTCGCCGGAAACAGACCCTATGATTGCGTGTAATTACGATGTAGATACTGTTAAGCGTAATAAGATTAAGAACAAACGCGACTTACAAAAGACATTAGGACTAGAACAAAATGATAAAACTTTTTTGGTAGGAATTGTATCAAGATTAACTGACCAAAAAGGATTTGATTTAATAGCCTATATGATGGACGAGCTTTGTAATGAAGATATGCAAATTGTAGTGCTAGGAACTGGAGATGAGCAGTATGAGAATATGTTCCGTCATTTTGACTGGAAATATCATGGAAAGGTTTCTGCTAATATTTATTATTCAGAAGAAATGTCTCATAAAATATATGCAGCCTCTGATGCGTTTCTCATGCCATCTTTATTTGAGCCATGTGGATTGAGTCAGTTAATGTCACTTCGTTATGGAACACTACCTATTGTTCGAGAAACAGGTGGATTAAAAGATACCATACAACCATATAATGAGTATGAGAATACAGGGAATGGATTTAGCTTTTCTAATTACAATGCCCATGAGATGATGGCAACTATTCGCTATGCAGAAGCTGTTTATTACAATCGAAAAAAAGAGTGGAATGGGTTAGTAGAAAGAGCTATGAAAGCAGATTTCTCATGGAAAGTATCAGCGGAAAAGTATCAAGAAATGTATGAATGGTTAATAGAAACTTCATAAGAAGTAAAAAGCCTATGTGGGAAGTTACACATGGGCTTTTGTAACAAGAAGAAAGGAAGGAATAGAAATGGCATTTGATGGGATTACCATTGCAACCATTGTAAAAGAGTGTAACAATCAAATTGTAGGAGGTAGGATTGTAAAGATTGCACAACCAGAACAAGATGAGTTATTATTAACTTTGAAAAATAATGGAATGCAGTATCGCCTCATAATATCGGTGAATGCCTCTCTGCCTTTAGTGTATTTTACAACGAAGAATAAGCCAAGTCCACTAACAGCTCCTAATTTCTGTATGTTATTGCGAAAACATCTGCAAAATGGACGAATTCTAAGTGTACAGCAACCAGATTTTGAACGTATTATTCGCATAGAGATTCAACATTTGAACGAATTAGGGGATGTTTGTATCAAGTACCTTGTGGTGGAGATGATGGGAAAGCATAGTAATATTATGTTGCTTAATCATAAAGAAGTCATTATAGATAGTGTGAAACATATTTCGGGGATGGTTAGTTCTCTTAGGGAAGTACTTCCTGGGAGAAGCTATTTTGTACCAGTAGCCCAAGAAAAGTATAATCCACTAGAGATGACTAGAGAAACGTTTATAGAGGTGATTCATGGAGTGGAAAAACCTGTTTATCAAGCAATTTATTGTGGCCTTACAGGGATTTCACCTATCATTGCTAAGGAATGTTGTCACCGTGCAAATATTCAAAGTGATTGTATCGTATCCTTGCTAGACCAAGAATCTATTGAGAAGTTAGCAGATGTAGTAATTTCTCTAATGGAAGATATTAAAAAGGGTGCATTTATTTCTTGTATTTATTACGACGGTATACAACCTATTGAATATGCGAGTATAACACTTACCATATATGAAACAAATAGATCATCTTCCTATCAGGCAATATCGGAATTATTAGAAAGTTATTATAAAGAAAAAAGTATTGTAACACGTATACGTCAGAAATCTTCTGATTTACGTCATGTTGTTCAAGTGGCTATGGAGAGAAACAAGAAGAAGTATACACTTCAAAAGAAGCAATTAGAAGATACCAATCAAAAAGAAACGTATCGTATTTATGGAGAGTTACTAAATACTTATGGATATGGAATTGATGCAGGAGAGAAATCCATAGAGGTACTTAATTATTACGAAGATAAGAAGATGAAAATTCCACTTGATTCGCAATTAACACCCATAGAAAATGCTAAGAAATATTTTGATAAGTATGGAAAATTAAAAAGAACCCATGAAGCTTTAACGACTCTGACAGAAGAAACTTATGCAGAAATTCTTCATCTAGAATCTATTAGCAATGCCCTAGACATTGCAGTAAAAGAAGAAGACTTGGTGGAAATTAAAGAGGAATTAATGCAAAGTGGTTATATTAGAAGAAAATATCATCATAAAAAGGAGAAGATTACAAGTAAGCCATTTCATTACAAGAGTAGTGATGGAGATGATATCTACATAGGGAAAAACAATCTACAAAATGAAGAATTAACATTTCGTTTTGCAACAGGTAATGATTGGTGGTTTCATACAAAAGGAATTCCAGGCTCACATGTAATTGTAAAAGTGACAGGGGAGGAATTATCGGATCGAACGTTTGAAGAAGCAGCTGCATTGGCAGCATATTACTCTAAAGGACGTGGTCAAGAGAAAGTAGAAATAGATTACACAAGGAAGAAGAATGTTAAGAAACCATCAGGTGGTAAATTGGGATTTGTAGTATATTATACGAATTACTCGATGATTGCCTCTAGTAATATTGAGGGGTTAGAGGAAGTGTAGTGTTACCTACACCTCTCGTACTGTTCATTGGATATGTTATTGATTAAGCAATTTTGCAATATGAAGAATTGACTGAGCTTTTTCCTCACTTAACATACGGACCGATTGAATGAGTTCTTTTTCGAAATCGTTAGGATAGATGACTTCTTCGCTATCGTTAAAAAATTCTGGAATTGTTGTACCTAGTGAGATTAATAATCGTTCTGCCACTTGAATAGATGGCTGACTGCGTCCTTTTTCAATGGTTCGTATGTAGTTTTCTGATATATCAGACATTTTTGATAACTTGTATATACTTATATTTTTTGATTGTCTGAGTAAAATAAATTTTTCACCAATATTCATTTGAATACCTCCTATTGGTATATTATGGAATATATAACAACAAAATATAAGATAGCAATTATTGTTGCAATTACAACTTTATTGTTATATCATAGAATAATAAGGCGAATTATCAAGAAAGGAAAAAGGAAAGGCTATGAAGGTAATAGAATATAATTATTTATTTGGATATTTAGCTCCGTGCGAAGATCCTACATTAGCTTATAAGGTACCTTATACTAGACCAGCTCCAAAAGGGTTTGAGGAACAAACGAAAGCATTAGAGAGATATGTAGAATTGGAGGAATCTCAATATACATACCAGTTAGTAGAAGAGCGTTATGCGTATTATGAGTATTTATGTGAGAATTTAGAACGTATTGCAAAAGAAAATTCTATGAGAATGTATTTAAAGTATGATGAAGAAGAGTATTGGTTAGAAATGACGATTACATTTTCTAATTTAATGTTTATTGAAGATGATGAAGTAGATGTGAAGGATCAGATTAGTAAAATGTTTGAAATGTTTGATAGCTTTCTCGTGGAACCTTATAGAAAGGATTACGTAAGAATTAAATTTTCACTGCAAGTGGCAGATCGTATTCAAATTGCAGATTATTCGGAAGAATTAGAACGTATTAAACAACAAGTGAAAATCCCTTGATAAGAGTTATCAAGGGATTTTTGTATCTAAGCCATTTTGTTAGCTGTTTTGTACTTATAGATCATTTCAGCGTGATTTTGTTCTTCTACCTGGATGTCGGCAAATAATTTGCGAACGTCACTATTTCCGAAAACGAAGACATTTGTATTATATTCAGAAGATACTAATTTTTCTGTAGCAATACAATCGGTAGCAAGAAAGCAATCGTGTTCTTTATCAGCAGAAGGTATAGAACCTGTGTAAGTAGCTTTTGGTTCATAGTTTTTTCCAGAAGAATCGTTACAATCACAGCTTGGAATGGTACCTGATAATAATTGACCTAGTGATTGATAATGTTGTTCTTCTTTTTGTTTTAGGGTGTGGAATAAGTTTTTTAATTCTGTATCTTTAGCTTGTTGGGCATACTTATCGTATTTTTCGATACAGCTTTTTTCTTGTGATTGTAGGCTTTTTACAGCGTTTGTTTCTTTTTCATTTAAGATCATATTCTAACTCCTTTTTCTGTAATAGTAACAGTATGAACAAAATTTGGAAGATTATACATAAGAAATTATTTTTTTGCTTGATAAACAAAATGTGGAGTGATATGATAGAGATGTAAAGTTTTAAGCGACTAATAAAAGAATAATAGCTATATGGGAGATGATTAATATGGAGCGACCAGTATTAGTGATTTTAGCGGCAGGAATGGGAAGTCGTTATGGCGGATTAAAACAAATTGACCCAGTGGATGCAGAGGGGCATAAGATTATTGATTTTTCTGTATACGATGCAATACGGGCAGGATTTGAGAAAGTAATTTTTATTATTAAGAAAGAGCATGAGGAAGAATTTCGCCAGTGTGTAGGAAATGCAATGAGCAAACATATCATAGTGGAATACGCATACCAAGAAATTTCTAGTGTTCCAGTAGGGTGTACAGTGCCGATTGGACGAACGAAACCATTAGGAACAGCACACGCATTGTATTGTTGTAAAGATCAGATACAGGGACCTTTTGCAGTGATTAATGCTGATGATTTTTATGGGAAAGAAGGATATCAAGAATTATATGATTACCTAATGAACAGTCAAGATGATGAGATGTTTCGTTATACTATGGTAGCGTATCGTTTGGGTAATACGTTAACAGATCATGGAACTGTTTCAAGAGGATGTTGTACACAAGATGAACATGGTTATTTAAAAGAAATTGTAGAACGAACAAAGATTCGCAAGTCAGAAGATGGTGCACAATATTGGGTAGAGGGAGATACATATGCACCAATTTCTATGGATACCTTGGCATCTATGAATATGTGGGGATTTTCGAAAAGTATGGTAGAAGAACTAGAAGGTTCTATGAACTTGTTTTTTGAAGACAATCTAGTGAAGAATCCATCTACAGCAGAATGTTTTCTACCTTTTGAAGTAGACCGTTTATTAAAAGAGGGAAAAGCAACAGTGAAAGTATTACAATCTAAGGATAAGTGGTTTGGAATTACTTATCAAGAAGATAAACCAATGGTTGAGAAGTCAATTAGAGAATTAAAAGAACAAGGAATATATCCACAGAAATTATGGGATTAATGAGATAGGAGGAAAAGAAAATGGCAATATTAGTAACAGGTGGTGCAGGATACATAGGGAGTCATACCGTAATTGAATTACAGAGTGCGGGGTACGAGGTAGTAGTAGTAGATAATCTTTGTAATTCTAGTAAGGAATCTTTGAAGAGAGTAGAGAAGATTACAGGAAAATCGGTAAAATTTTACGAGGTGGATATTTGTGATGCACAAGGTCTTGACCAGGTAATGAAACAAGAAAATATTGATAGTTGTATTCATTTTGCAGGATTAAAAGCAGTAGGAGAATCGGTAGCGAAACCATGGGAATATTACCAAAATAATATTGCTGGAACTCTTACCTTAGTAGATGTAATGAAGAAACATAATGTGAAGAATATTATCTTCTCATCATCAGCAACCATTTATGGAGACCCACAACAAATACCGATTACAGAGCAATGTCCAAAGGGTGTATGTACGAATCCTTATGGGTGGACAAAGTCTATGTTGGAGCAAATTTTATCCGATATGCAAGCTGCTGATAAAGAATGGAACGTAGTAATTCTTAGATACTTTAATCCGATTGGTGCACATAAGAGTGGTACGATTGGTGAGAATCCAAATGGAATACCAAATAACCTTATGCCGTATATCACACAAGTAGCTGTTGGAAAATTAGAATCGCTTGGTGTATTTGGTGGTGATTATGATACGCATGACGGAACGGGTGTACGTGATTATATCCATGTAGTAGATTTGGCATTAGGACATGTGAAGGCGCTTAAGAAAATAGAAGCTAAAGAAGGATTATCTATTTATAATCTTGGAACAGGAGTGGGTTATAGCGTACTAGATATCGTGAAAAACTTTGAACAAGCTTCAGGTGTTACGATTCCATATGAGATGAAAGCTAGACGTGCAGGAGATATTGCTACTTGTTATTCGGATGCTACAAAAGCTAAGAATGAACTTGGATGGGTGGCAGAACGTGACTTAAAGGAAATGTGTGAAGATTCTTATAGATGGCAATCAAACAATCCAAAGGGATATGAAGTGTAAGAAATCCTGTGATAGAAAAATGAGAATAATAATGAGAATTAATAAAAGAAGGAAGCGTAATATATGCTTCCTTCTTTTATTAATTCTTTTTGTTGTCTTGTTCATAATATAAATAGAACAATAAATATTTGGTTTGAAGAAAAGTTATTGCTTAACAATAACTATTGAATAAAAATCCACTATAAGCACTAGTCATATAAGGACTAGTAAGTGCTGGTTTGGTTGGATTCTTATAATCAATCATTTTTTCTTCGCTGTATTGCATTGGATGAATAGAAATCTTTTTGGTAATATTAGATAAATCTTTGGCGAAACTACTAAATTGTGAGAAGTTATCAGCTTCTTCTGTATCTTGTAAAGAACTGTTTAATTGCTTTTCATCTACAACAAGGTTTCCTGTGTCATCTTTTTCGAGACCAACTGAAGAAAAGTTGTTTTGATATGTATGGTAAGCAGCATTCACATCTCGTAGTAAGTTCATTGCCTTTGGAAATTTCTGTCCGTAATTCTGAATATAATCAGTGAAATTATTAACTTGAGAGACGAAATTTTTAATAGTAGCATGAGGAACCTCGGTATCAGGTGCAACTCCTATAGTAGCTGTCATGCCTTCCATTGGGCTAATACCTGTTAAAGTGACTTCATAAGTATTGTTATCAACACGGAAAGTGTTAGAAGTGGTGGTGCGTTCAATACCATTTAGTAGAAATTGTGAGTTAGATGCAGGTTGCGTCATACTATTGAGTCCGAAGTATGATATGAATTGAGCATTCTTACCATTTGGATTGCTACCTTGTGGTGTAACAGTAAATAATTCGCTTTTTCCAAGAGGCAAACCTGTTGCATTGGATTCTAAGCGTAAGGCACTCTGTGATGAGGAATCTGCCAAAATAGATGCGGAAATACCAATGTTAGAATTGTTAATAACATTCGATAAACGATTCTGTATATCCGAATTGGTATCTTGCTCATTCACATGAAAAGAAAATTCATAGTTGTATTCATTAGCACCAACGTTAAAAATATAAGTTCCAGCCGCCAAATCTGTATGGTTATTAGAGGGAAGCAAAGAACCGATATTTACTTGGGATTGTGATAATGCAAGTACTTCTAGCTGAAAAGATTCAGTAGAATCTGCAGAAGAGCCTAAGTACTTAACAGTTGCTATATCTTCGTTACTTGAAAAACCGATTTGATGTTCCGTCATATCTTGCCCCGAAATATCGGAAAACGATGTTAATGAATTATTAAATTGCAATGCTGTATCTTTTAAATGAACAACAGATTCTTTAGTCTCTAAACTAGTATCTACAAGATAAGTAGGAGATTCTTTATACAATTGGCGAATATCATTACAAACGTTCTTTAATTCAGACTTCTTATGAGAATCTTTTGATGACGATGACTTTTGCTTATAATTAACAGGTGAAAAATGATTATAAGTACTAGTGATAGCTGTGTAATTAGTCATGATCCTTCCTCCTTTCATAATTTAGATAAATATAGTATATGATACCATTTATCTAGTAGTGTGTAAATAGTCAAGACACAAATTGTTCACAAAATCTGTAAAAAATTGTAAAAAAAGTGTTAGAACACTAGCTTTTTATAAAATAAGTGTTATAATAGAAAAAATGGTTCACATGAGAGGAGAACAATATGATAGTAAATAATTACAATAATAATGTAAATTCTAATCTAAACAAAACCTTTGCCAATAGAATGGCTGAAATGGAACGAGCGAAAAAAGAAGAGGCAGAAGAAAAATTAGCTTCTGGAAAACGAATTAATGATGCGTCTGATGATGCAGCAGGACTTGCGATTACAGAAGAATTATTAGCAGCCCTACAAGGCTGGGGTGCTGCAGCACAGAATACAACGAGTGGAATTAGCATGACACAAGTAGCAGATGGTGGCTTAGATGAAATGCAATCTATGTTGCAACGAGTGAATGAATTAGCGGTGCAATCAGCCAACGGAATTTATCAAGATTCCGATAGAAGCTATATGGAAGCGGAGATGAATGCTTTATTAGATGAGATTGACCGAATTGCAGGTGATACGGAATTTAATGGTGTACAAGTATTTCAAAATTCCACAGAAGCACAACAGATGACGCAATCTATTAATGAAGTAATAGAGAGTACGCCAAGCAGTATTATGGCGTATGGTGGAGAAGATACTGTGATAGCATTAGATGGCGTGTCTGGGGAAAGTAGTATCGTAGAAATGATTCCAAGTAGAGAGGGAATGACGGTATCAGGAGTAGAAGGGTCTTTTACGTATGAAGAAGATGTGTTGACAATTACATCAGGTGGAGATTTTACTGTGATTGGATCAGGTAGTGAGACTTCAGAACAGATCGTAGTAGCAGATGATGTGGGAGAGGTATCCATTACATTATCTAATATGAACGTAGAATCAAGTGATGATGTGGCAATTGATGTAGGGAACAACAATCAAGTAGCATTAGAAGTCGTGAGGGATGCTAGGAATCAAGAGGCTGTAATTAGTGAAACGAATCAAGGGAATCAAGCAGTGGTAGCAAATGATACTACGAATCAAGGGAATCAAGCAGTGGTAGCAAATGATACTACGAACCAAGAGAATCAAGCAGTGGTAGTAAATGATACTACGAACCAAGAGAATCAAAGCACAATAGATTTCCATGTGGGGAACGAATCTGATGATTATATGTCGTTTACAGTGCAAAATATGGATAGTGAATCATTAGGACTTAGCAATATTTCTATTGCCACACAAGAATCGGCATTAGAAGCAATTGATGCAGTGCAAAGTGCAATGGACATGATATCTTCATACCGTTCTGAAATAGGAGCAACACAGAATCAATTAGAATCTACTTATTCGAATCTAATGAGTATGGTAGAGAACACAGCAAATGCTGCTAGTCGAATCAGTGATGCGGATATGGCAGAAGAAGTTGTAAATGCAGCAAGTGCCAATCTTGTGAATGAAGTGGCAGAGAGAATGATGGCAGAAGAAAATGATGTGAATGAACGAGCAGTTCAACTATTAGAAGACGGATTAATTACATTTTAAGAAAAGGTTCTATAGCCATCTTGTTAGAATATGAGATGGCTATAGAAATGATTTAGAAAATCATTGACGTTCGATTCTAAATATGGTATAGTATTGTACGAGACGAGTATAGCTCTTTTTTTTGTGCTATAAAATTCAATAAAAAGAAGCGAAACTAATAAAGGTTTATAGCAAATATAGCGTGGAGGTGGAATGATGCGCACAAAGATTACTTTAGCATGTACAGAATGCAAACAACGTAACTATAATATGACCAAGGATAAGAAAACACATCCAGACAGAATGGAAACAAAGAAATATTGTAGATTCTGCAAAACTCATACATCGCATAAAGAAACTAAGTAATAGTGAAGGGAAGTGATGATATGGGAGATACAAGTAAGAAAGAGAAGGAAGTAAAAACGCCCTTCTTTAAAGGTGTTAAGAAGGAATACAAGAAAATTTCGTGGCCTGATAAACATTCACTTGTAAAACAATCAATTGCAGTTATAACGATTTCGATAACCGTTGGATTAATTATTACTTTATTTGATACGATTATACAATATGGTGTTAATTTTTTAACAACGTGGAAATGAGGTAGGCTGTATGGCAGAAATTAATTGGTATGTAGTACACACTTATTCTGGATATGAGGATAAGGTGAAAGCGAATATTGACAAAGCGATTGAGAATCGCAATTTAACAGAACAGATTATTGAAGTTCGTGTTCCAAAGCAAGAAGTAGTGGAAATAAAAGATGGAAACCGAAAAGAAGTAAAGAAGAAACTCTTTCCTGGGTATGTAATGATTAATATGGAGATGAATGATGAAACTTGGTATGTAGTTCGTAATACGAGAGGTGTAACAGGGTTCGTTGGTCCAGGAAGTAAGCCAGTTCCATTAACGGAAGATGAGATGAGATTTCTTGGTTCTGAGAAAGAAAGTATTTCTCTTGGATTTGCAGAAGGAGATGCAGTTGCTGTTATGAATGGAGCTTGGGCTGATAGTGTTGGAGTTGTGCAACGTATTGATATTAGTAAGCAGACAGCGACTATTTTAATAGAAGTTTTTGGAAGAGAAACACCAGTAGAAATTGATTTCGTGGAATTAAAATTAATTTAACAAAAGTCAGTTATAGAAGAAACATGAAAATGTAGTTCATAGGAGAAATCCAAAGGAATAGATGATTTATGAACAGTGGGAGGGCTAATACCCCAAAACTACCACAATTTATTAGGAGGTGCCGAACATGGCAAAGAAAGTAGAAGGATATATCAAGTTACAAATTCCAGCTGGGAAAGCAACACCAGCACCACCAGTTGGACCAGCATTAGGTCAACATGGTGTAAACATTGTTGAATTTACAAAACAATTTAACGCAAGAACAGCAGATAAAGGTGATTTATTAATTCCTGTTGTGATTACAGTATACGCAGACAGAAGTTTTAGTTTTGTTACAAAGACTCCTCCCGCTGCTGTACTTCTAAAAAAAGCATGTAACATTAAATCAGGTTCGGCAGTACCAAACAAGACGAAAGTGGCAAGTATTACAAAAGCAAAAATTCAAGAAATTGCTGAATTAAAAATGCCAGATTTAAATGCTGCTAGTTTAGAAGCTGCAATGAGTATGATTGCAGGTACCGCTAGAAGTATGGGAATTACAGTAGAAGATTAAAAAAATGGAGATGTGGGAGATGCAAGACATCGATGACCACTAGGAGGTAATGAAATGAAACATGGTAAGAAATATAATGAAAGTGCAAAAAAAGTGGATCGTACAGTATCTTATGATGCGGTAGATGCAGTTAAATTAGTCAAAGAAACAGCAGCAGCTAAGTTTGATGAAACAGTAGAACTTCATATTAGAACAGGTTGTGATGGAAGACACGCGGAACAACAGATTCGTGGTGCAGTTGTTCTTCCTAATGGAACAGGAAAAAGTGTTCGTGTTTTAGTATTTGCAAAAGGTGATAAAGTTGCAGAAGCGGAAGCAGCAGGAGCAGATCATGTTGGTGGAGATGAATTAATTCCTAAGATTCAAAATGATAATTGGTTAGACTTTGATGTTGTAGTTGCGACCCCAGATATGATGGGTGTAGTTGGTCGTTTAGGAAAGGTATTAGGACCAAAAGGGTTGATGCCAAATCCAAAGGCAGGTACAGTAACTATGGATGTTACGAAAGCAATTAATGATATTAAGGCAGGTAAGATTGAATATCGTCTTGATAAAACAAATATCATTCATGTGCCAGTTGGTAAAGTATCTTTTGATGCAGCTAAGTTAGAAGAAAACTTTAATGCAATTATGGAAGCAATTGTAAAAGCAAAACCTTCTTCATTAAAGGGACAATACTTAAAGAGTATCACACTTGCTTCAACTATGGGACCTGGTGTTAGAGTAAATACAGCAAAATTTTAATGTAATGAAATGAAAATAGAAGGGGGTGAGAAATCATCCCTTTTTTAGTTGTATAAGACAAAAAGTAGAATTAGAAAAAATTAAATAAAAATAGTAAAAATATTTGTGAAAATAGTTTGCAAATTACTGTAAATGTGTGATAATACTAGATAGTGAAGAATGCGAATAATACAATAGGATGGGAGCACTTTATGAAGTTCGTTAAATTATGGATTTTATTTTATTTCATTATGTTTTTTGGATTTTCTAGTTATGCAGAGTTTGATGAGAGCTTTAATTATCATGGAGAATTATTTAATGCGTATAATGGATTACCAGCATCAGAAGCAAATGATATCATACAAACGAGTGATGGTCATATATGGATAGGAAGTTATAATACACTAATACGTTATGATGGGAGAGAATTTACTGATTATAGTGATAACCAAATGCTTACTAGTATTTTATGTATGCTAGAGGATGCACAAGGAAGATTATGGGTCGGAACGAATAATAATGGCGTTGCAGTATATGAAGATCATATGTTTCATTTTTTAGATATTGGAGATGATGCCCCTTCATATTCTGTTCGTTCTTTAACAGAAACTAGTGAAGGAATTATTTTAGTGGGTACGTCTTTAGGGATGTATGCAGTTCATTCGGATTTTTCTATTGAAATTTTAGAAGAACCAGAATTAGAGTATGCTTTTGTTACTAGATTGATTAGTTATGGAGATAATCAAACATTAGCAATTACCAAGGTAGGTGATCTTTTCTTCTTAGAGGGAACAGAAGTAGTAGCATATCTACCGATTGACCAATGGGAATACGATGTGGCGTTATCTGCTATTGCTATGGAGGAAGAGGAAGAAAGGTATTTTCTCTTAGGAACTACTGGCGATTACCTATTAGAAATGAGACCTAGTGGAGATGGATTTTCGTTTAGAGAGATTTCTACAGATGGATTAAAATATATAAATAAATTATTTGTAGATAGTAAAAGTCGTATATGGATAGGTAGTGATTCTGGTGCAGGTTTTTTACAAAATGGTCAATTAGTTTCTTTGGATTATCTAGAACTAGACAATACTATTGTAGATATAGAAGAGGATATGGAAGGAAATTTTTGGCTAGCATCTACGAAAGAAGGTGTATTAAAGCTTTCAGATAGTCCATTTAAGAATGCAAGTATTACACTAGAGAACACCTTGCAAGTGAATGGTGTTGCAGTATATGATGGGTATATCTATATGGTATCGGTAGAAGGAATTACGATATTAGATGAAGTAACCCATAGGGAAATAGAAAATGAATTAACACAGCGATATAAGGGAGAGTATTTTCGCTGTGTAGAGCTAGATGCATTAGGCAATCTATGGTTTTCAAGTTATGGAGATGATGTATTAATTAAGTATACACCTAGGACGGGAGAAATCGTAACTATAGGAGAGGAAGAAGGATTAGATTATCCAAGAGTTCGCTCTACTATGACGGCATCAGATGGTAGAATATGGGTTGCAACAGGTAATGGGGTCTATGTGCTAGAGCATGATGTAGTTGTAGATCATTATGGTAGGGATGATGGAATTTTGAATCTTGAAATTTTAAGTATTTCAGAAGATCAAGCAGGACGTGTCTTTATAGGAACAGATGGAGCAGGTGCTTATGTGGTTCAAGATGGAGAAATAATAGATCACATTAATCGAAGTAAGGGCTTATTGTCAGATATTATTCTTAGAACGGAAAACGATCCTTTTTTAGAAGGAACATGGCTCGTTACAGGTAATTCTATCTACTATTATAATATGGACGAAGGTAGATTACAGTTAATTGAAAATTTTCCAAATAGTAATAATTTTGACTTATTATTCTATGAAGATACTATGATTGTGTTAAGTAGTAATGGAGTTTATTTTGCATCGCATGAAGTGATGTTAGCAGATGAAAAAGAATTTTCTTATATTTATAAGAATCATTTGGATGGTTTGTTTTCTTTTCCTGTGGCAAATTCATTTTCAAGAGTAGATGATGGGATTTTGTACCTTTGTGGTTACCAAAATTTAACGTCGTATGATTTGAAAAATTTTAATAATACCAAGGACTACCAACCTATTATTACGATACCAAGTATTCAGGTAGGAGATACTCTAATCTATGCAGAAGATAGTGGTAAGTATTACTTACCCTATACTGCTAATTATTTGGAAATAGAACTTTTTATTCCAACGTATTCTTTACAAGATTATATTGTTTCTTATCAAATGCTAGATTATGATGAAGCACCTTTAGAATATGCGTATCAAGATTTACCAGCTATTAGTTATACGAATTTACCAGGTGGAACTTATGAATTTTTTGTAGAGTTACGTGACAACCGTTCAGGAGAGTTAATTAATACGGGAACATTTGTGCTAACAAAAGAGTATTATTTTATGGAAAATCCAGTGGTTCATACTTTATTTTTCTATCTGCTGGTAGTATTTTTATTTTTACTCTCAAATTATATTATTAAGAGAAAGACTAAGAAAACAAAAGAAGAACAACAAAAAGTGCAACAGATGTTTGATAATGTGGTGGAATTGTTGGCACAAGTGGTTGACTTTAAAGATCAATATACCAATGGACATTCTCAAAGAGTTGCTAAGTATACGAAGGCGTTGGCCAAAGCATTACAATTTTCTCCAAGTGAAGTAGAGTCTGCGTATGGTATTGCATTACTTCATGATGTGGGCAAAATTGCTATTCCAGATGATGTACTTAATAAACCAGGGAGATTAACAGAAGAAGAATTTGCCATTATGAAAACCCATGCAGAAAAAGGGGCACAGTTATTGGAAAAAATAGATATTTGGCCAGATTTACTAGTAGGTGCAAAATATCACCATGAGAGATACGATGGAGAGGGTTATGGAAGTGGTCTAAAAGGGGAAGAAATACCACAAATTGCTAGAATGATTTGTATTGCTGATGCATTTGATGCTATGTATTCTTCACGGGTATATCGAAAAAAATTAGAGTTTGAATATGTAATAGAAGAATTACAAAGATGTTCAGGGACACAATTTGATCCAGAAATGGTGGAGGTTTTTATTAAATTATTACAAGATGGAACGTTACAGAAAGAACTAGATGAAGTAAGAGAGCAGGATGAAAGTAGCACATAGTAAGTGAAGTCAGAGCTAGTTGACAAATAGTGCTAAGCATAGTAGAATGAATCCTAGTGAAGAACTAGGAAAAGTAATGGGATATGGAAGGGGAAAGAAATGAGAAGTAGACAAGAAAATAAAAGAGTACCAATGAGAATAAAAAGAATGATTAGTATCATATGTATCTTCTTAGTATTGATAACAGGTTGTGGCAATAGTGTTACGACGAGTACTATAGGAGAAGATGATGGAGTTCTAAGAATTGTAACGACTATTTTTCCGATTTACGATTGGACAAGTACAATTATGGGAGAACATGGAGTAGAAGCTGAGATTACCATGTTAATTAATAATGGAGTGGACTTACATAGTTTTGAACCTACTACAGATGATATGATTGCTATTGCAGAATGTGATCTTTTTATTCATGTAGGAGGTACTTCGGATAGCTGGGCGGATGATGCTTTAAAGAATACTACAAATAAGAATAGGAAGGTTATTAACTTAGTGGAAATATTAGGCGATTCTGTGAAAATGGAAGAGGTGGTAGAAGGAATGGAGGAAAGCGACCATGATCACGATCACGACCATGGATTTTGGAGTACCATTGTAGGAGTTTTCCATAGCCATGACCATGAACATGAAGACGAACATGTGTGGCTTTCTCTTAGGAATGCAGAAGTAGTCTGTAATACCATTACAGAAGCGTTGATTGAGTTAGATGAAAGTGGTACAAGTGTATACACTGATAATGGAAATACTTACGTAGAAAAGTTAAGAACATTAGATGAGGCTTATGAAAAAGTGGTAGAAGAGGCAGAATGTACCACTCTTTTATTCGGTGATCGCTTTCCGTTTCGTTACTTAGTAGATGATTATAATTTAGACTATTATGCAGCTTTTAGTGGATGTTCAGCAGAAACGGAAGCTAGTTTTGAGACTATTGCGTTTTTAGCTGAGAAAGTAGATGAATTAGAGTTGTCCTCTGTTATGACAATTGATGGATCAGATCAAAAAATTGCTCAAACAGTAATGGCAAATACCATAAGTAAGGAACTAGCAGTTTACACCTTGGATTCCATGCAATCTATTACTGCAAAAGAAGTAGAAGAAGGAGCAACGTATTTATCTATTATGGAATCTAATTTAGAAGTATTGAAAGCAGTGTTATAATCTTCTAAAGAAGTTAAGTAGGAAATGTATTAGTTTAAGTAATGAGAATGGAGAGTAAATGGCACAATTAATGTGTAAAGAAGTAACCTTAGGGTATGAACAAAATGTCATTGTAAATAATTTGTCTTTTTCTATAAACAAAGGAGATTATTTTTGTATTATTGGGGAGAATGGAACAGGAAAGACTACTCTAATGAAAGGGATTTTGGGATTAATAAAACCGATGTCAGGGGAGATTATATGGGGAGATGGACTTGCTACTAATGAGATAGGATACTTAACACAACAAAGCGAAATTCAAAGAGAGTTTCCTGCCTCTGTGCAAGAAGTGGTGTTATCAGGATTTCAAAATAGAAGTAGTAGAAAATTTTTCTACACAACAGAGGAAAAGAAAGAAGCTCATAGAATCATGAAACAGTTAGGAATTGATTCGTATAAGAAAAAGTGTTATAGGGAACTTTCAGGAGGACAACAGCAACGAGTATTATTATCGAGAGCGTTGTGTGCTACTCGAAAAATGTTATTTCTTGATGAACCTGTAGCAGGATTAGATCCAAAGATTAGTGAAGAAATGTATGAAGTAGTAAGGGAATTAAATACAATTCATGAAGTTACAATTATCATGATTTCTCATGATTTAGAAGCAACTATGAAATACGCAACACATATTTTAAAAATTGGGGAAGAAAGCTTTTTTGGAACTGTAGAGGAGTATCATAAGGTGGATTCACCTAATCTTTTGAGAAATACGAAGGAGGAAGAAGATTATGGTAGCAATCATTGATAAGATTCAGTATTATTTACAATATCCATTTGTTGTTTATGCAGTTATTACAGGAGTATTAATTGCCCTATGTTCCTCTTTGTTGGGTGTGACATTGGTGTTAAAGAGATTATCTTATATAGGGGATGGATTGTCACACGTCGCATTTGGTGCTATGGCAATTGCTAGTGTACTAAATGTAACGAACGATATGCCCTTGATTTTACTAATTACCATTATATGTGCTGTAGGTTTATTGTGTACAAGTGCTAATGCTAAAATAAAAGGAGATGCTTCGATTGCTATGTTGTCAGTAGGAGCATTGGCAATTGGTTATTTATTGGTTAATATATTTTCTACATCCGCCAATTTATCGGGAGATGTTTGCAGTACCTTATTTGGTTCTACATCTATTCTCACCTTAACGCAATCGGATGTATGGTTATGTATGGGATTGTCTTGTGGTGTTATCTTATTTTTTTTGTTTTTTTATCATAAAATTTTTGCAGTAACATTTGATGAGAATTTTGCAAGAGCAGTGGGTACTAAAGTGTCTGTGTATAACTTATTGATTGCAATAATTACTGCAATTATTATCGTACTTGCTATGAGTCTAGTAGGATCATTGCTAATCACAGCACTTGTTATTTTCCCTGCTATGTCAGCTATGAGAGTTTGTAAAAGCTTTTGGTTGGTTACGATTTGTTCGGCTGTTATATCAGTATTGTGTGCAATTATAGGACTGTTTGTATCAATTCTAGCAGGGACACCGGTAGGGTCTACTATTGTAGTAGCAGATATTATAGTATTTGGTATTTTTTCTTTAATAGGGAGATGTAGGAAATCTTAGAAATCGTAAGATAGGTGATAATAAGAGGAGAGTATATGAATTCTATTTTTATAAGAAGAAGTGTAAGATCATTTTTACAAAAAGAAGTAGAAGCAGAAAAGGTAGATAAGATATTGAGGGCAGCTATGCAAGCCCCATCTGCAACTAATCAACAACCGTGGGAATTTATTGTGGTAAAAGGGGAAGAAAGGTTAAAAGAGTTAGCAGCCTATAATCCATATGCAAGCTGCTTACTAGGTGCTAATGCTGGAATTATAGTACTTGGAAATAAGAAACGAATGACTTTACCAGAATACTGGGAACAAGATTTAGGAGCCGCAACACAAAATATTTTATTAGAAGCTACAGAATTGAGTCTTGGATCTGTTTGGTTTGGAACGGCTTCGGATCTAGAGCGAATGGAATATATTAGAGAGTTGTATAATTTAGAAGAACATCTCTTACCGTATAGCGTGATAGCAATTGGTTATCCGAAAGAAGAAAATGCCAATTACTTTATAGATCGCTATGATGAAACAAGAGTACGTTATATTCAATAAATAAAGAGAATGATATAAAAAGAGACGGTCACATGGAAATTTAAAATACCATGTGACCGTTTCTTTTATCGATATGGAATGTACTGCTCATCAAAGGATTGTCGTAAAACAGTCATAGTTTGTTGAAATTGTTCATCTAAGTTGAGGTGTTTCACAATTTCAGAAGATTGCATTCCTTCTTCTCTTAAGAGATCTACTTGTACTCTCAATTGTTCTGCTGCTTGTTGAAATGCCACTTTTAATTGGATACGAACATCATAGCTGCCAATGAAAGCATCTGGTTGATACGTTAATTCTTGGTTAATCTGTTCCATAACAAGATGATATACTTCTTGTTCACTACTAGAAGTTATATTATGTTCTGTTAAACATTTTTCGTATTCATCTAATGACAAATCAAAAAAGGATTGTATAGTAGGAATATAAGCCGTATTAATTGCAAATTCTACATTATAATCTAAGAAATATTTAATGAATTCTGCAGAAGCTTTTTCACGATCTTCGCCAGTTTTACCCATGGCAATTCCTGCTCCTTGGCTCAACACATACGGTGTAGTTCCTTCGAAGGAAGGATAAGGTAGGGCTTTTAAAGAGATGTTTGATTTCACACCATTTTTTTCAATCCAAGCAGGGAAGTAAGCAACACTAGCAGAGGAACCAGTAAAGGCAACAATATTAGCTGTACGAATATCGTCTGAACGAAACTGTCCTTCTTGTGTAAAATAACCTAATGCATAACAACTCACATAAAAATCAAATATTTGCTGCAAAACCACTTCATCTAAAACGGCTTCTTGATTGTGTGAATCAAAAATTTCACAACCTAAAGTTTGACTTGCTATAACAATAAAATTCTGTAAGGAATCTATTCCAAAGAAGGCATTGCCATCTGAATACTCATAATAAGCCTCAGCAACATCAAAAAGACCTTCCCAAGTAGACAAATCCTCATAGGTTTTACCTGTTTCATTGGCAAATGCATTCCAACTCGTATCATTCATAAGAATTAATTCGGTACTTTTTACAGTTGGTATAATACCTTGTATATCATATAGACGACCAGATGTTAGAAATGGTTGAACTAATTTGTTCTTATCTGTATCTGTAAAATAGTCATCTATATTACTTAGTACATCAAAATTGTAAAGTTCTAAGGCAGTATCAGCATACGTTAAAAATAAATCAGGCATATCATCTACAGCAATTATATTTTCAGCTGTATTGATGAGTTCTTCTTCTAATAAACCAATATTGCCATAAGGTATTGTTTCAATTTGAATTCCCTTTTCTTTTCCAATTCCATTGTTAAATCCATAGACAATGGCATCTAATTGTTGTTCTACATTACCAGCATAATAATGCCAAAATGTAAGAATAATGGTTTCGGTACTTTCTTGATTTGTACTTTGTGTTGTGGATGAGCAACCTGTTGTTAATAATAATAGAACCAACGTACTCCATAATGCTTTTTTCAATAGTGTTCTCCTTGTTTGCTAATTTTTCTTCCTAGTGTTATATTTGAATAAGTGTCAATGAGTAACATTATACAGTATAATAATTCCATCGTCTATAAAGTTTATCTTTTTTTTGCCAAATTTGTATAATTTTGCAAAATTAATGGTTACATGGAAGGTATGTTATTGCATTATTGCAGGAGTAAGTATATAATGGTAAAAGGTTACAGAACAATGAATGGGAACTGAAAGTAATTTATAGGAATTAGTAATCGCTATCAATCGGGCGTATCAGCCAAAGAATCCAAGAATAAACTGACTAGTGAAGGAGTGATGAGATCAAATTAGGATATAAGAATAAATAAATTTACGGAAAGATATTGACAAAAACGTACATATGTTTTATTATAATCAGAACAAGTGTTCTGAAAAGGAGATAAAAATGGATAAGAATGATAAATTAAAAGCTTTAGACGCTGCATTAGGACAAATCGAAAAACAATATGGTAAAGGTGCTGTCATGAAATTGGGAGATCCCTCTGCACAGATGAATGTGGAAACATACCCAACAGGTTCTCTTAGTTTAGACATTGCACTTGGATTAGGTGGAATTCCAAAAGGAAGAATTATAGAAATATACGGACCAGAATCAAGTGGTAAAACAACAGTTACTTTACATATGATTGCTGAAGTACAAAAGAAAGGGGGAATTGCGGGATTCATTGATGCAGAACATGCACTTGATCCTACCTATGCAGAGAGAATTGGAGTAGATATTGATAACTTATATATTTCTCAACCAGATAATGGGGAACAAGCATTAGAAATAACAGAGACAATGGTGCGTTCAGGTGCAATTGATGTAGTTGTAGTAGATTCGGTTGCAGCATTAGTACCAAGAGCCGAAATTGATGGTGATATGGGAGATTCTCATGTAGGATTACAAGCAAGATTGATGTCACAAGCACTTCGTAAATTAACAGCAGTAATTAGTAAATCGAATTGTACGGTTATCTTTATTAATCAATTGAGAGAAAAAGTTGGGGTTATGTTTGGGAGTCCAGAAACGACTACAGGTGGTCGAGCATTGAAGTTCTACTCATCAGTGCGTTTAGATGTAAGAAGAATTGAGACGCTAAAACACAGTGGAGAAGTTTCTGGGAACCGTACAAGAGTGAAAGTTGTTAAGAACAAGATAGCACCTCCCTTTAAAGAGGCGGAATTTGATATTATGTTTGGAGAAGGAATTTCGAAAGAAGGAGATGTTCTAGATTTAGCAGCAAATTGTGAAGTAGTGAATAAAAGTGGTGCTTGGTATGCATATGAAGGTAATAAAATTGGGCAAGGACGTGAAAATTCTAAGATTTATTTAAGAGAAAACCCAGATTTATGTAAAGAGATTGAACAAAAGGTACGTAAACACTATGGTCTTGATGGTGGAGTGACAGCAAAGGATAAGGAAGAGAAGAAAGAAGAGCCAACACCAAAAGCTACAGCTAAGAAAGGAACAAAGAGTACGGCTGATAAAGGAAGTGAGTAAGAATGGTAATTACTCAATTAGTAGAACTTTCTAAGTCTAGAAGTAAAGTTTATATAGAGGAAGAGTTTGCTTTCGTACTATATAAGGGTGAACTGCGACGTTATGGAATGAAAGAAGGGGAAGAACTAGGAGAAGAAGATTACCAAGAGATTATGGAAAAGATTCTACCTAAGCGAGCCAAGTTACGATGTATGAATTTACTCTCGAAGAAAACTTATACAGAAGCACAATTGTATCAAAAGTTACAGAATGATTATCAAGAGAATTTTATACAAGAAGCAATAGATTATGTGAAATCCTATGGGTATGTAAATGATGAACAATATGCCATAGATTACATTTCTTACCATCAAGAGACGAAAAGTCGCAAGCAAATAGAAATGGATTTGAGAAAGCGTGGAATACCAGAAGAAATAGTGAAAAATACGCTAGAAGGATTCAGGGAGAATTCAGAACAACAAGAAAATTTGTTAATTCAAAAATTCTTAGAGAAGAAGCGGTACTCTCCTATAAAAGCAACTTATGAAGATAAAGATAAAATGATACGGTTTCTTTTACGCAAAGGATTTGAATATGCATTAATTAAGAATGTGATGAAGGAATATATATATCATGAGAATGACGAATAAAATGAAAGAGATTTTAATTCTAAAAAAAATATAAACGTTTATACTTTTGCTTGACATTGATAATAATTCAGTTTAATATTAAATTATTGTGAATCGTTAAATAGAATATGGGGATTATTCTATTTATTTTAAGATATACAATGAAACTGAATAAGGAGGAAACCTATAGATGGAAATTTCGTTGACCATTTTGATTATTTGGGTTTTTACTTTATTAGTTGCTATAACTGCGTCAGTATTAGGTGCTACCACGTATCGTAAGAATGTTGTGGAGAAGCAGATAGGAAGTGCTGATGAAAAGGCACGAGAGATTATTGATGAAGCTCTAAAAACAGCAGAAACGAAAAAACGTGAAGGGTTACTTGAGGTAAAAGAAGAGTCTATTCGTACTAAGAATGAAATAGATAAGGAAATCAAGGAAAGACGTGGAGAAGTACAACGTTTTGAAAGACGTATTCAGCAAAAAGAAGAGAATGTTGATAAGAGAGCCGAGTCTATTGAGCGCAAGGAAGCAAATCTAGTAAGTAGAGAAACCGAATTGGCAAAACAAAAAGAAGTGATTTCTAAGTTAAATGAAGAACGAGTACAGGAACTAGAAAAAATTTCTGGACTTACCTCCACACAAGCAAAAGAGTATTTGTTAAAAATTGTTGAAGATGAAGTAAAACATGAAACAGCAATGCTAATCAAAGAAATGGATAGCAAGGCTAAAGAAGAAGCCGATAAAAAGGCGAAGGAATATGTGGTAACTGCGATACAAAGATGTGCAGCAGATCATGTATCTGAAACTACAATTTCAGTAGTACAACTTCCTAATGATGAAATGAAAGGAAGAATTATTGGTCGAGAGGGAAGAAATATTAGAACTCTTGAAACTATGACAGGTGTTGATTTGATTATTGATGATACACCAGAAGCAGTAGTACTATCTGGATTTGATCCAATGCGTAGAGAAGTGGCAAGAATTGCATTGGAGAAGCTAATTGTGGATGGTCGTATTCATCCAGCTCGTATTGAAGAGATGGTAGAAAAGGCACAAAAAGAAGTAGAAGTAATGATCAAGGAAGAGGGAGAATCCGCCACATTAGAAGTTGGTGTACACGGAATTCACCCAGAACTTGTGAAGTTGATTGGACGTATGAAATATCGTACAAGCTATGGTCAAAATGCCTTGAAGCATTCGATTGAAGTAGCACAATTGTCAGGATTGTTAGCAGCGGAGATGGGTTTAGATGTTCGTATGGCGAAGAGAGCTGGATTATTACATGATATTGGGAAATCTATTAATCATGAAACAGAAGGTTCTCATGTTCAAGTAGGTCTTGATCTTTGTAGAAAATATAAAGAATCAGCCATAGTCATTAATACAGTAGAATCTCATCATGGTGATGTGGAAGCAGAATCTTTAATTGCCTGTATTGTACAAGCTGCCGATACTATATCTGCTGCTAGGCCAGGTGCAAGAAGAGAGACTTTACAAACGTATACTAGTCGTTTAAAACAATTAGAAGAAATAACCAACAATTTTAAAGGTGTAGACAAATCATTTGCAATTCAAGCGGGTAGAGAAGTTCGAGTTATGATAGTTCCTGAACAAATAACGGATGATGAAATGGTATTATTAGCAAGAGATATAGCAAAGCAAATTGAGAATGAACTTGAATATCCAGGACAAATCAAAGTTAATTTAATTAGAGAATCACGCATAACAGACTATGCAAAATAGTGAAGTGAAAGGAAGACAGAACTGAGCAAGATAATTGCTTAGTTCTTTTTCTTGCAAAAGGTGTAAAAACTTGCTATTATAAATATTAGTAGTTATTCTATTCAAGGGTAAGGATAACTGATTAGTGAGAGTAAGAAAGAGGAGAAAGATGAAGGCGTACTATCAATTATCAAAAGAAGAATTACAAGCAGAAAAAGAGAAATTAGAAATATCATATCAAGAAGCAAAAGGAAAAGGCTTATCTTTGGATATGTCTAGAGGAAAACCATCTCTAGAACAATTAGATATGGGAAATGAGTTTATGAATGCATTAAAAGGGGACTCTGTATTAAAATCAGAAAATGGATTTGATTGTAGAAATTATGGATTGTTAGATGGAATAGAAGAAGCAAAAGAATTTATGGGAAACATGGTGGGAGCTTCGAAAGAGAATGTAATTGTTTGTGGAAATGCAAGCTTATCAATTATGTATGATACAGTTGTAAGAGCCATGACTCATGGTATTGTGGGAAACACTCCATGGATGAAGTTAGATCAGGTGAAATTTCTCTGTCCAGTACCAGGATATGATCGTCATTTTGCTATTACAGAACATTTTGGCGTAGAGATGATCAACATACCCATGACACCAAGTGGACCTGATATGGATTTAGTAGAAGAACTTGTATCGAAAGATGAGGCGATTAAGGGAATTTGGTGCGTACCTAAATATTCCAATCCGCAAGGGATTTCTTATTCGGATGAAACGGTAAAACGTTTTGGAGCATTGAAACCAGCCGCAAAAGATTTTAGAATCTTTTGGGATAATGCATATGCACTACATCACTTATATGAAAATGATCAAGATGAGATTCTTAATATATTAGAAGTTTGTAAAGAAGCGGGAAATGAAGACATGGTATTTCAATTCTGTTCTACTTCTAAGGTGATTTACGCAGGTAGTGGAATGAGTGCATTCATTACGTCCCAAGCTAATATAGAAGATGCATTGAAGTCACTAACGTTACAAACCATAGGATTTGATAAAATTAATCAGTTACGTCATATTGCATATTTTAAAGATTTAGAGGGAGTAAAAAGACATATGATGAAACACGCTGCAATTATGAGGCCTAAGTTTGAAGCGGTAGTTGAAGTATTTGAGAAAGAATTAAATGGATTAGAAATTGGTACGTGGGTTACGACAAAAGGTGGATATTTCATCTCTTTTGAAGCCATGGAAGGATGTGCCAAAAGAATTGTAGCACTTTGTAAGGAAGCGGGTGTTGTTTTAACCGGAGCAGGTGCCACATATCCATATAAAATAGACCCAAAAGATAGTAATATTCGAATTGCCCCATCGTTTCCTTCACCAGAAGAAATGAGTATGGCAACAGATTTATTTGTCTTATGTGTGAAATTAGCCAGTGTAGAAAAGTTATTAACTATTTAATAAATACTTACAAGGAAAGGTAATGTAGAAAAATGAGCGAACAATACAAACGATTAGAACGTAAATTAATTCATGAAGGATCTATTATAGACTTGTACCAAGATGTAATTGAAGTGGCCAATGGAAATGTAGTGAAATGGGACTTTATCGCGCATAAAGGTGCAGCAGCAGTAGTGCCAGTGACAAATGAAGGGAAGATTCTAATGGTTCGCCAGTACAGAAATGCGCTTGATTGTGAAACACTAGAAATCCCAGCAGGTGGATTAGATGAGCCGGATGAACCTACTTTATTTGCAGCAAGAAGAGAATTAGAAGAAGAAACAGGATATAAGAGTGATCACATAAAATTTTTAATTTCTATTCGCACAGCAGTGGCTTTTTGCAACGAGAAGATTGACATTTATGTGGCAACCAATCTTGTGAAGACCCAACAAAACTTAGATGAAGATGAATTTATTGAAGTAGAAGAATACACGGTAGATGAATTAGTGAAGATGATTTTTGAAGGTAAAATTGTAGATAACAAAACAATTTCTGCAATTTTTGCGTATAAGAGTAAATATTCTGTATAAGCCTTGCATATAGTAGAAGGACAACAAGAATAAAGGAAGACAAAAATGTCTTTTTATAACAAATACGTTTTGCGAACACCAAGGAAAGATGCAAGTCAATGGACTGTTTTATTTTTATTTGGATTTATGGTAGGAGTTTTGTTTTTACATTTTATGGATGTGGATAACAAGATTCAAAATACCCTTGTAAATGATGAAATTTTACAACGTTTGGGTCAAATTCAATTAAATTTGCATAAATTTTTCTGGTATGTGTTTCGGGAACGTATTTTTTTCTTGGTAGGATTAACAATTGTAGCTACTACTGTAGTGGGAGGAATTGTATGCAAAGGATTTCTCGTATGGTATGGTGTAACACTTGGAATGATGATGGCATCATTGACTATTGAGTATGGTGTGAAAGGAATTCTACTGTATATTCTGTATGGTTTTCCTCAAGTATTATGCTATATTCCTATTATGATGTATTTTACCCAGTGGTGTGGGGAATTACATAGAATTGTCTATAGAAAAGAAGGGGTTCGAAACAAACAGCTATTTTTAGTAAAAATGGTAATACTATTAGTAGCAGTACTCATTACCATGCTTTTAGAATGTTATCTAAATCCCTTCTTTGTAAAATTATTGATTGGATTCTTTTGATACTTAAGTATTAAAAGAAAATCTTATATATATTCTGCAATATCATAGATTAAGCGTTCGCTTGCTTCCCAACTTAAGCAAGGATCTGTAATGGATTTGCCAAAGATACCTTCTCCTATTTTTTGAGCACCACCTTCTAAATAGCTTTCTACCATAACACCCTTTACTAGTGACTTAATATCGGGATTAAATCTTCTACTGTGTAAGACTTCTTTAATAATACGAGGTTGTTCTTCGTAAAGCTTATTGGAATTTGAATGGTTAGAATCAATAATACACGCATGGTTTTGAAGCTCCATTGTGTGATACATTTCTAATAAACGTACTAAATCTTCGTAATGATAATTAGGGATGGCGGTACCATGCTTGTTGACAGCACCTCTTAGTACCGTATGAGCTAATGGATTACCAGAGGTATTCACTTCATACCCCCTATAAATAAAGGAATGTGCATGTTGTGCTGCATAGACAGAATTGAGCATGACACTATAATCACCACTAGTAGGATTCTTCATTCCTGCTGCAATATCAAAACCACTTACAGTAAGTCGATGTTGTTGATCTTCTACGGATCTAGCACCGATAGCAACATAAGATAAAATATCTGAAACGTATTGCCAGTTTTCAGGATATAGCATCTCATCGGCTGGAGTAAGACCTGTATCTTTAATGGCACGTAGATGCATTTTTCTCATAGCAATTAAGCCGTGTAAGAAATCTGGTGCTTTTTCAGGGTCTGGTTGATGGATAATTCCCTTATATCCTTCTCCTGTAGTACGTGGTTTATTGGTGTAAATGCGAGGGATTAGAATAAGCTTATCTTTGACTTTATCATTTAAGGAAGCAAGTCGATGAATGTACTCTAATACAGATTCCTCATTGTCTGCAGAGCAAGGACCAATAATTACAAGAAATTTATCAGAGTTACCAGTGATAACATCTTGAATCTCTTTGTCTCTTTGCTCTTTTAATTTGCTTAATTGTTCTGAAATAGGATATTCTTTTCGGAATTCCTCTGGGGTTGGTAATTTTTTAACAAATGTAAAACTCATAATCGTCTCCAATCTAGTTCTTCTGTAATTTGAAAAATCCTTTTCTATTATAGTATACATAGTAGCGTAGTGCAAGGTAAATCAACATAGTTTGTATGATTTGACTACATAAAACGCCCCAAAGGTATGCTTTAATACCGAAAGTTGGAATTAAGAGGAATACAAATGATACTCTTATGGTTAAACTAATAACACTAAATAGAAAGGTGGGAATGGTTTTACCTAATCCATGTAAGATACTAGAAAGGGTGCTAGATAAGTAGAGAAATGGGCAGATAAAACTAAGTGTTTTAATAAATGTAGATGCCATGGTACTATGAAATAAAAATTCTCCTAATAAATTGCTTGTTATAAAAAACCCACAAGTAGAGATAAAACCTAATAGTAAACAATAGCGAATGGATTGTTCGATGGCACGTTGTATAGAAGTATATTGTTGGTTAGATTGGGCTTCTGAAATCATAGGTAATAATAAAACGGAAACAGAGTTTGTGATAGCACAAGGAAAGAGAATGAGTGGAAGAGCCATACCCGTTAATACGCCATAAATACTAAGTGCTTCGTTAGAAGATAAACCAGTCATTTGCAGGCGATGTGGAATATTACTAGCTTCTATACTTTGAAGTAGTGTAATAATTACGTGAGATGCAGAAAGAGGAATGGCTAAGGGAATGATTTTAGAGGCAGCCCCTAGGTAGGTATGGAGAGGATAGGCGAACGGAGTAACTTTAGTACGGTAAAAGCGTATGTAAATAGCTATAAGAGAAATCAAGAGGGAAGCTAATTCCCCTAAAACAATACCTATGACTGAGAGAGTTATAGAGGGAATAATATGATGTTTCTCCATATAAATGTATAAGAAAAAGACGCTTGAAACACGAATGGTTTGTTCGACAAATTGCGTTAGTGCAGGAATTTTCGTATCTTTAATTCCATAAAAATAGCCATTGATACAAGCGTGAATTGCCCCAAAGGGAATGGAAATGGCAACTAATCGTAATAGAGGAGCACATCTACTTTCTAAAAGGGCATAAGTGGCAATTTCCATAGAGTAACGGTATAGAAGAATAGAACACATCAAGGATAAGGAAAGAGAAATTGAAATTCCTGCTAGTAATATTTGACAAGAAGACTTATAATCATGAGTAGTAGTTTCATTAGCTACGTATTTGGAAATAGCAGTTTGTACTCCAGAAGTACTAACTGCATAGGCTAATCCCATGGCAGGATAGATTAATTGATAGATTCCCATGTTCTGTTCTCCGAAATTTTGAGATAAGAAGATGCGATAGAAAAAGCCTATGAAGCGGCTAGCAAATCCAGTAAGTGTTAGAATAAAAGTACCTGTAATAAGAGGGTGATATTTTTTCATAGTATCCCTTTAGTGCGTTGTTACTTAGTATATGTAAGAGTGTGTATTGACAGAACAAAAGATAAATGGTACAATGTGACAAATAAAACCAAGTAATACACTAGGAATTAAAAAAGGAGTTAAGGATATGGAAAGAAGTATCTATTTAGATAATGCAGCAACCACAAAAACATCAGACGAAGTAGTGCAAGCAATGCTTCCCTATTTTTCAACTTTTTATGGGAATCCAAGCAGTGTGTATTCTTTGGCAAACCGTAGTGTGGAAGCTATAGAACAAGCTAGAGAGGTAATTGCGAATTCGTTGGGAGCTAAAGTAAACGAGATATATTTTACAGCAGGTGGAACGGAATCAGATAATTGGGCATTGAAAGAAGTGGCTTTTGCTTATCAAAATAAAGGAAGACATATTATTACATCTTCTATTGAACACCATGCAAATTTGCACACTTGTGAATATTTGAAAAAAAATGGATATGAAGTGACATATGTTCCTGTGGATCAAGAGGGAATTTTACAAATAGAAGAATTAAAAAAAGCAATCCGACCAGATACCATTATAATATCTGTAATGTTTGCCAATAATGAAATAGGAACCATTCAACCCATACAAGAGATTGGGAAACTTGCCACAGAGCATAAGATTTTATTTCATACAGATGCAGTACAAGCCTATGGACATCTTCCTATTTCGGTAGATGAGTACCAGATAGATTTATTAAGTGCAAGTGCTCACAAATTAAATGGACCAAAAGGAATTGGATTTTTATATATTCGTCAAGGAAATCGAATGCGATCGTTTCTCCATGGAGGTGGACAAGAGAGGGCAAGAAGAGCAGGTACGCAAAATGTACCATCCATTGTTGGATTTGGAAAAGCAGTGGAACGAGCTATGTCTACCATGGAAGAACGGCAAGAGAAGGTGATAAAGTGTAGAGATTATTTGATTAAGAAGGTATTAGAAGAAGTTCCTTATTGCCATCTGAATGGTTCTATCAATAATCGCTTACCCAATAATGTGAATATAGGATTTGAATTTATAGAAGGGGAATCCTTGCTTATGATGTTAGATATGCATGGAATTATGGCATCAAGTGGATCGGCGTGTACTTCTGGCTCTCTCGATCCTTCCCATGTATTATTATCTATGGGACAGAAACATGAAATTGCACATGGTTCTCTTCGAATGACCATGAATGAAGACAACACAATAGAAGAAATGGACTTTGTAGTAGAGAAAGTAAAAGAGATTGTGCAAAAGCTAAGGAATATGTCTCCTCTCTATGAAGATTTTATGAGAAAAGAAAGTGAGAAATAAGGTATGTATACAGAAAAAGTAATGGAACATTTTAATAATCCTCGTAATGTGGGGGAATTAGAGAATCCGAGTGGAATAGGAACGGTAGGAAATGCAAAATGTGGAGACATTATGCGAATTTATTTAGATATTGATGAGAATCAAGTGATTCAAGATTGTAAATTCAAAACTTTTGGTTGTGGAGCGGCAGTAGCCACAAGTAGTATGGCAACCGAATTAGTTATTGGAAAGACTATTGAAGAAGCTATGCGAGTGACCAATAAATCTGTAATGGAAGCACTAGATGGTTTACCACCTGTAAAAGTACATTGCTCTTTGTTAGCAGAGGAAGCCATTCATGCAGCTTTGTGGGATTATACCGTTAAGAATCATATTGTAATAGAAGGGTTAGAACCACCGAAGTCAGATATACATGATCATGAGGAAGCAGAGGAAGAAGCGTACTAATCTACGCTTCTTTATTAGTTATAGGATAGGAAATAAAGGATAGGAAATAAAGGATAGGAATAGAAATGAAAGAAAAAGTAGTAGTAGGATTATCGGGAGGTGTAGACTCCGCAGTAGCAGCTTATTTATTAAGAGAACAAGGATACGAAGTCATTGGTGCCACCATGCAATTTTGGCAATCAGATGAGAATGAGAAGGAAATGGAATCTATAGAAGATGCCAAGAAGATTGCAGATTACTTAGGTATATCTCATGTAATAATGAATTTTAAAAAAGATTTTAAAGAACATGTAATCTCATATTTTGTAAATGAGTATACGAACGGAAGAACGCCTAATCCTTGTGTAGTATGTAATCGTCATGTAAAATGGCAATCCTTGCTTTCTAAGAGTAGAGAGTTAGGTGCCAATTATATTGCAACAGGTCATTATGCAAGAATTGAGCAACTAGAAAATGGTAGATACGTTTTAAAAAGAGCAGAGACTTCCGCTAAAGACCAAACCTATGCGTTATTTAACTTAACACAAGACCAATTAGCCTCTACTAGGATGCCTATAGGGAATTATCATAAAGAAGAAGTGCGTGAAATAGCAGCAAAATTACAGATTCCTGTTGCTAATAAGCCAGATAGCCAAGAGATTTGTTTTATTCCAGATCATGATTATGCAGGATATATTCAAAGGATAGTGGGGACAGATGCCATAGGAATTGGTAATTTCGTCTTAGAAGATGGAACTGTTCTTGGACAACACAAAGGAATTATTCATTACACCATAGGACAGCGTAAAGGATTGGACTTGGCAATGGGGTATCCTGTATTTGTAGTAGATATTCGGCCAGATACGAAAGAAGTAGTGATTGGAACGAATGAAAAAGTATTTGCCACACAATTGCATTGTCATAAAATGAACTTTATGGCAATGGAAGCATTAGATAGTCCTAGAACGGTACTTGCGAAGATTCGCTATAATCATCAAGGAACTAAGTGCCTTATAGAAAGAGTTGGGGAAGATGAAGTAAAGTGTACCTTTGAAGAATCTGTACGAGCAGTTACAAAGGGACAGGCAGTTGTATTTTACGAAGAAGATTACGTAGTAGGTGGAGGAATTATTCTGTAAGTTTTCTAGCTACTATCGTAGAAACGACTATATAGAGATTACTATATCAAAATAAATAACAGGTGCTATCGAATGGATGTACAATATCAATTAATAAAAAATATGAAAACCACACAAAAGAGTCAAATTGATTTAGTATTCGACAAGCTAGGGAATCGCTTGGTAGTTAGAAAACAATTTATGGCGACCATAGAAGTATATTCTAAATTATTGTCACTGCCACACAAATACTTACCTAAAATATACGATGTGAAGTATGAGAATGGTAAAACTTACGTAATTGAAGAATATATAGAAGGTGCTTCCATAGGAACAATTCGTATTGGTGAAAGACAAATTTCTAAGTGGTTTCTTGAGCTTTGTGAAGTACTACAATTCTTACACAATCATAATATATTACATCGGGATATTAAACCTTCTAATATGCTCTTAGGAGAAGATGGACATATTCGATTAATTGATTTTGATGCAGCAAGGCAAGTAAAAGAGATGAGTGAAAGTGATACAATTCTACTAGGAACTCGTGGCTATGCACCCCCAGAACAATACGGTTTCTCTCAAACAGACATAAGAGCAGACATCTATGCACTAGGTGTTACTTTGAAAGAATTGCTAGGGAAAAGAGCTGAATATAAGATTTATAGAGGCATTATTAGGAAGTGTACAGAGTTTAATCCAAGAAAAAGATTTGCTAATGTGGGGGCATTGGCATTGGCTTGGAAAAGTAAAAGGTATAAACAACTTGCTCCATATTTTTTCGTAGGTTTTATATTATTAGGCATTGGTATGGAAATTTGGCTTAATAATTTATATAAAGGATTTCGTGATTTTGAGAAAGAATTACTTTTTTATACAGATCATTCTGATGCCAATTATATGATAACCAATGTGGGAGAATTACGGAATGGTGAAGAAAAGATTTTACAAATGATGATTGATCTAAATGGTGATGGGTATAAGGAAACGATTCAAATGTATGCAGAGACCGAAGATAAAATCAATATTGTTTTAATTACGGGGCGTCCTTTAGGTGGACAAGAGGTTTGTAGAGCTTATGAATATATGATTTGGATTGAAAAATATTTACCACTTGAATATTACTTATTTACCCAATCAGAAGATAACCTAGCCAGTGATCATTTGAGGGATGATTACCATATTCAAGTGACCTGCGTGAATCTAGATGGGAAGAATTCATGGGATGAGGGAAAAGAAATTGTGATTTCTATAGGAGATAAGGTGGACAACCTGATTACTGTAATCTATAATTATGACGAAACATCTATGGAGGTGACAGCCGAGCGAGGGTTTATGTGGGGGAGTGATCATGTGATACATAATAGTGATGGCACTTTAGAATCCCATATATCATTGTATGATTTTGAATATTTGAATAGATATCTATATTCTAAACAATATGGCGTACAGAATATAAGTATAGATATTACGTATGAAAAATATAGAGACTCTCTGATAGGAGAGCGTACTTTTGAAGAAATCTTACTAGAAGATTTTATAAATGGTGGATTATAATATATCATTCTAATACTTTGATATTGTGGTCGAATAGGAGGTCATTGGTTTCTAGGATGCTCTTACTATGAGAGAGTGAAAAGATAATCAAAGTATCACGTGGATCACGAGGGTAAAGCTCTCTATATCCAGCTTGTTTTAGCAAAACCTGTGATTCTGCAAGAGTGAGCTTTAACCCAAAAGAAAGTGCAATGACTTTGTCTCTTGATGGATGTTTTTTACCAGAAAATATCTGATATACATATGCTTTATTTAGATTAGAAAGACGCACCACATCAGCTTTTGTTATACGTTGCTTTGTGAGCCATTGATCTAAATATTCTGCAAAACTACATAAGTGCATTTCATTGGCATTTTTATTAAAATAGTCCGAAATATTTTTAGAATTCTTAATTTCATTTAATAAGTTGTCAGTATTTATATCTTTGTTAAAGTGATTTGTCATTGTCTTTATTTTCCTTAGTTTTCTTTTTGACTCAACTATAACATAAGTATAACACAAAAAGGTTAGCCGACGGCTAACCTTTTTGTGTTGGGTATATGATAAAATGGTATTTAATTTAAACAAGCAAAGCCTTATGGAGGCTAGAAAGAGAAGAGGGTTTTAATTATGAGTCAAAACTTTAACAGCACAAACAGTCAATTACCACGTTTAAAAACAGATAGAAGCATGTGGAAATTGATTTTATTATCAATGATTACATTTGGTATTTATGCTATCGTGGCTTATTGTGAAATGGTAAATAGTATGAATACCATTGCAACTAAATACGATGGGAAAAATACAATGCATTACTTGTTAGCAATCATTGTAAGTTCATTTACTTGTGGTATTTATGGCATGATATGGTGTCATGGGTATTGTAACAGAATGGGAGAGGAACTTCAGAGACGTGGAATAAATTATCAATTTAATGCAAATACATTTTGGCTATGGGGCATACTTGGTGGATGTATTATAGTGGGACCTTTTGTGTTCTTACATAAGCAAATTGAAGCTATGAATTTACTTTCAAGGGATTTTAATGAAAAGGGTTGAGGTAACAGTTTGGAGTAGTTATATATGTTGCTAATGATATAGAATTTTACTGAAGGAGGAGAAGGAACATGAATAATTTTTGTGGAGAATGTGGAAATAAACTAGCAGACAATGTATCGTTTTGTGGTGAGTGTGGAGCGAAAATACAGAAAGAGCAACCTGTTAATCAGACAGCATCGGAGATAGTAAAGGAGAAGCAACCTGTTCAACGGACAGCATCGGAGATAGTAAAGGAGAAGCAACCTGTTCAACGGACTACTTCGAAAAATGTAACTACCAACCAACAGAATCCACAACTAAAGAAGATAGAGATTCAATTATCACAGAATACCAGTAACTTACTACAAAAATGTGAATTAACGCAAGAGATAAATGCTAGTTATTATATTGATTATGACTCTAAGTATCCTAATGGTGGGAAAATTACATTTTATGAAGATGGTTTTTGTTATCAAACATCTGGTAAATTAAACTTCGAAACAGGTAGTATTCATTATTATTATTCGGATATTGAAAAACTTGAAGATGGTTATATGCCATCATCTATAGAAATAATCTTAAAAGATGAAACGAAACATATGTTTGGAATTGTAAAAAAAGAAAAGAAAAAAGTAATGGAGTTTCTATCCTATATGATGAAACATAGTAAAACTATGCCATTTTCTTCATCAAAATTCATCTATGATACACCGAAATTAGGTGAGAAACCATCTGACCTATGGGTTTGGGGTTGTTGTGGAGTACAGGTGTTGAGTATTATTATTTCTATACAAATGGGAAACGACCCTTCAAAGTCACCAATTGAGTTGGCAGCTAACATGAAAAATTTATTAGCTGTTATATATTCTGCTAATTGTGGACTGCTTTATATAGACGGTGTCCAGTTAAGAAAAAGAGGATTGACACCAGTGGAATCGAAGTGGACTTGGCTGGTTCCAGTGTATTTATTTAAGCGAGCAAAAGGGCTAGGACATGATAATAAATATGCCATTGCTTGGTGCGTTGCTTTTGTGATTTCGTTACTGTTTTCGTAGTGGTAATAGAGATGAAATAAGAGGATGATGATATTGTATTTTACATAAGGAGAAGAATAGAGATGAATAAATTTTGTGGGGAATGTGGGAATCAACTTGGTGCTAGTGAGTCATTTTGTGGTAAGTGCGGGGCGAAAATAGAGAAAGAGCAGCTTGTTCATAGGAGTGAATCGGAAAG